>JANLTF010000386.1:0-7952 GCA_031362825.1 Acidobacteriota bacterium
TTTGGCCACAAAATGCCCAAAAGTCACAAAAATAAGAACTCCTAAATTTGTGGTTTCTGTGCCTTTTGTGGCTGATCTGTCTTATGCAGAGTTTTACTAGTATTCCATTTAAGAGCGAGAGTGCTCACGGGCTGACATCGGTGAACGGCGTGGCTAAATTTTCGAGCGCGGGTGTGGTGCTTGAGTTTGAGTCGAAGCTGTTTGGGCTGATCTCGAACGGCGTCAAAGAGGCCCGACTTGCGACGGATGAGATACTCGACGTCAAATTCAAAAAAGGCGTTCTAAAACGCGGTGCTAAGGTCGAGATCCGCGTCAAGTCGCTTGCTAAACTCAACGAATTGCCCTACAAAGACGGCAAACTAACGCTAAAAATACAATCCGACGATTTCGAACGTGCCCGCGACGCCGTCGCCAAACTGCAAAAAGACATGGCCGACGAAGCCGCTTCGCTGCCGCCATATCATACATCCGTCAGTTCGCTCTTTGACGGCAGCGAGGAAGAGACCAAGAAGCTAGCCGAGTAGCCGTAAGCTAATGTTTATTCCCCTAGGCATTTTGTTACTTAAATCAGAACCACTGTCGTTCGGCGAGGGGATGGTTATGTTGGTCATAGTGATGGTCGTGATCATCGCCGGCACCGCAATAGGTGGATATATTTTCGTTCGGGTCCTGGCCGGAATTATCAATCAGCGACGTGACAGTTGGGAACTATCGGCGCGCGAACTCGGCATGTCGATCGACCATCCTTCGGGCGGACTAAACAAAGATATGATGGGCACTCGCGAAGGCCGGTCGGTCAGAGTTACCCGCTACTCCGTGCCGAAGGGCGAACACTCTGCGGACCATTACGTTGCGGTTGAGGTTTCGATGCAGATGCCGATAGCGTTCTCCTTCGAGATCAAACGGCCCGAGATGTTCTACCAACACGTAGCGAGTTTTTTCTCCGAAGACACGACCATCGGCCACGAGCCGTTCGCCAAGGCCTTTACGGTCGAAACGTCTGACACGCCGTCGCTGATGGAACTCCTTAATGTCGAAATGCTCGACGGCGAAAACTCAAACCTCATCGGCGACCTCATGGCCGCCCGCAAAAAATACAATCGCGTCAAGGCGACCGAAAGCTCGGTCTCGCTCAGCAGCCTCATGGCCGACCTCACAGACGCAAGCCCCATCGAACCGACACTAAAAAAGGCGATCAATATTGCCGAAAGATTCGAAAAGGCAGCAGGTACAGTGAGCAGCGGCGGTAGGCAATAAGCAGATCGGCGGTTCGTCGCCGGAGAATCGACGACGAACCACCATCAACAAACAACGATCTATTGAGCCATTCTCGGATCTGGCTTCGCGACGATTTTGTATTCCTTTGGAGGTTCGGCACCGATCAGGTGTTTTACAAAATAGTCCCAACGCCGCCGCATCATGTAATAGCTGTCTGAGCCATAGCCGTGACGGGCGTTCGGCAAGATCAGTAGGTCAAAATCCTTGTTCGCTTTGATCAGGGCATCGACGACAAGATACGTGTTGTACGGCGGGACGTTGTCGTCCATGCCGCCGTGTGCGAGCAGGAGTTTGCCTTTTAGGTTCTTGGCGAAATTCTGATTCGCCTGATCCTCGTAGTTCGATTTCCAATTGGCGTCATTCTTCATCAGGCCGATGTAGCGTTCGCCCCAGTCGTCTTCGTAGTTGCGGTTGTCGTGGTTGCCCGATTCGGAAATGCCAACTTTGTAAAAATCGGGAAAGCGGAACATCGCTGCCGCCGTCGCATAACCGCCGCCCGAGTGTCCCCAAACGCCGACTCGCGTCAGATCCATGAACGGATTTTTCGCCGCGAGTTCTTTCAATCCGGCGATCTGGTCGTCTAGCGTATTGTCGGCCATGTTGCCATAACAAGCATCATGGAAGGATTTGGAACGGTCCGGATTACACGAACCGTCGATTATAACCACAACGAATCCGAGCTCTGCCAGCGCCTGATGATCGCTGCGTGCTGCCGCAAACGATCGCGGCCCGACGCCGCCGCCCTGCGGGCCGGGATAGATGTAATTGATCACGGGATATTTCTTCTTCGGGTCAAGGTTCGTCGGCGTGAACATCACGCCAAACAGATCCCATTTGCCGTTAGCCGATTTGACCGTGACCGGTTTCAACGGTTTCCAGCCAGTCGCCGCGAGACGAGAGACATCGGCCTTTTCAAGGTTCGCGATCAATTTGCCCGTCATATCGCGAAGAACCGCAACGTTGGGAACATCCATCTTCGAGAAATTATCGACAAAATACTTGCCGTCCGGCGAAAGCGCTACCTGATGGTTGCCGTCTTCCGGCGTCAGCAGCGCGAGGCCTGTGCCGTCAAAATTTATGCGATAAAAATGTGTGAAATACGGATCACGTCCCGGCTCGCGGCCGTTGGCTTCGAAATAGAGAACGCGTGCCGATTCGTCCATTTTGATCAAACGCGCAACGACAAAATTGCCTTTCGTGATCTGGTTCTTGAGCTTTCCGGTGGTCAGATCGTATAGGTAAAGGTGGCCCCAATCGTCACGCTCCGAGTACCAGATAACCTCTTTCGTCGCGGGCAGATACTTCCAATTGACAGCTCCCTGCCCGGATTCGTATTGCGTCGCTACAACTTCTTCCATTACGTCGCGGACCTGTCCCGTCGCGGCATCGGCTTCTCGCAATTTCGCCTCTTTGTGATCGCGCGAACTCGAGACAAACGCCAGCGTCTTGGCGTCCGCACTCCACTCGTTGTCATCAAAACTGCCGGCACACGAGATGTCATCGCACAGCGTACTGCGTCGATCGTCCGGAGCCGTTTTCAGCCGGATCACCTTTGAATTATCGACCTCGATGATCACGCGGTGGATCTTGATGATCTCGTTGTCCTGCGGCAG
Source organism: Acidobacteriota bacterium (assembly GCA_031362825.1). Lineage (GTDB taxonomy): Bacteria > Acidobacteriota > Blastocatellia > Pyrinomonadales > Pyrinomonadaceae > OLB17. The sequence continues at coordinate 2,892 of JANLTF010000386.1, forward strand.
CGGATATTTCCAAGCTTCGAGCTTTGGCGCACCGACGTTGGTCGTGACGAGATACATATCGCTGACGTGGCGCTGGTCCTGTTGGAATGTAGCTATCTTTTTCGAATCTGGCGACCAAAGCAGGATCGCCCTGTCGCTGTGTGTCCAACCGGCATTATCGGTTGCGTAGCCAAAATCTTTGACGCCGTCGGTTGTCAACTGAGTTTCTTTCTTCGACTCGACATCGCGGACCCAAAGGTTCCAGTCTTTAATGTAGGCCTCTTTCTTCCCATCCGGCGATCTTACGGCCAAAGCACCAAACCTTCCGCCGCCGCCGGCCGGGGCCGCAACGCCGATCTCGGCCATTGTCACACCGGCTTTACGCGAACCATCTGCCGGATTTACGATCACGTATTCGCTGCCCGTCGGCGTCAAAACGCGGTACCAGAACCGTCCGTCCGGCAAAAACGTCGCCCGGACACCGGCCCTATCAACAAACGGAGCGGTCGCAAAACCGAGCATTTTCTCTGCCCGTGCGTAGTCCGCCGCAGTCATTGCCGGCTGCTGGCCGAACCCTGATATTGAGAGACAAAAAACAACAAACGCAAAAATAGTGATTTTTTTCATTCGGATCTATACCTAACGATGTAATTGATATCGAAGCTACAAACTGTCCTGCCATTTTATATCAAATGAACGCGATATTACATCCGGCCTGGATTTGTTTGGTATTATTTGGAGAGAGTTTGAATCAGTGTCCGAACCAGATCAAAATTTAGGCCGAATCGTTACTATACACGGCGTCCAGCCCGCGTACCTGCAACGCGCGGTTTTCGTCGTCGTGTTGTCGTTTCTTTTCTTTTTGGGGACAATGGTGATCTTTTACCTGCAGCAGGGGTTTGTCTATTTTCTGCTCTCGACCGCATTTCTTGTCATATATCTCGTCACGATGACCAGTTGGGTCCTCCAGCGGCGAAACGTCGTAAAGATCTACGAAAACGGCATCGAATATCGTAACTACAGTTGTTTGTGGGATGAGATCGAATCGATCTCAGCGGGAGAAGGCAACACCGTCGAAGTCCGAACAAAAGGCGGCGGCAAGTTCACGCTTCCCAACACGATCTCCGGCCTCGATCAGATCGTTAAGACAATGCGCGTGTCAGTAGCCCGCACGTAAGTAAGGGCCAGTTTCGGTTTGATCAAACTTCAGGTAAACCGCACTCCTTTTTTGTTGAATCCAGCTGCGGGTTGCCCTCACTTACGTGCGGGCTACGGACACGTGCCGCATCGAGATGTGGCATCCCATCCATAAAACACTTGACAACCTACAATACGCCTAGTATGATCGTTGTATAAAACACTATGGATGATAGAGATGACATACTAAAGGATCTGCGTGAGGGCGATCAGGATTATATGTCGGCGGTCGGGTGGCAACCGGAGAGCGGCGTTGTCGCAAAGATGCTCGAGGATTATAAGAAGAAAAATCCTCGCTCATATTCGGAGACGCCCGATCTGTTGTGTGCAAAGCCTGTTTCCTTCTGGCTTGAGATCGGGCGGAGATGGCCGCCGCAGGAGCAGCTGTTCGGGCCGTTTTGGCTGGTTGGCGAGCTTTGCATTTTGTTTGCGAGGACGGGCGTCGGCAAGAGCGTTTTGGCGATGCAGATCGCTGAGACCCTCGCACGAGGCATTCCGCTGCCGCCGTTTGACCGCGAAGACGGAGTGCGTCTGCCGCCGCAGCGTGTGCTCTATATCGATTTCGAGCTCGACTGCGACCAACTCGCGATGCGTTACTCGCGGATCAGCGAAGACCGCACCAGATTTGACGCATTTTACGAGTTCTCGACGCAATTCTTCCGTGCCGAGATGTCCTGGAACGGCTGCGTTCAGGAAGGCTATGACGGATTTTCGGATATGTTCTTCACGTGCCTTGACGAGAACGTCAGAGATTCGGAAGCGACGGTCCTCGTCATCGACAACATCACGTTCCTCGACACTTCGGCAACCTCGAACGTCAACGTCGCCCTAAATGTAATGCGAAAGCTCGTCGAGCTAAAAAAATACTCGCATATCTCGATACTCGTACTCGCCCACACGCCAAAACGCCGCACTTCGCACCCGCTGACCGAACACGATCTGCAGGGCTCGATCAACATCGCAAACTTTGCCGATTCGATGTTCGCCATGGAAACCAGCCGTGCCGGCAGCGATATTCGATATCTAAAACAAATAAAGACCCGAACCGGCCGCAAACAGCACGGTCACACGAATGTTGCAACGTTCTCGCTCCAAAAATTCGACTTCGGAGCCCAACTAGGCATCGTCCAAAACACCGAACGCCCGCCGTACAACAATTTTCTCGGTATGAGATTCCAAAACTTCGGCCACGAGACCGAACACTTAGCAATTCCCGGGCACCAAGCACAACGCCAAACATCAACGTCGAAAGACAAAACGAGCGTGATCGAAAATGCCAGACGTCTGGCGGCAGAGGGCAAGAGTAGTCGAAAGATCGCCAAAGAACTTAAGATCTCTCATATGACAGCGACTCGATATATTCAAAAGGTGTAAGTATGTTTATTGTCGGTATTTATAAGAATTTGGCTGATTGTGAGGAAAAAGGTGTAACAGTTTGTGCATTAAAAACGCGAAAATACACTCGAAACCCCCTAACTCCCATGATACCAACAATTAGCTGTAACATTTTAGTAATTTTGTTACACTTTTTGTTACAAGAGCCACAGTCTGCGAAGGCCATCCAGGTCCGTAGCCCGCACGTAAGTAAGGGCAAGCTGGAGTACCATCCAAGTCAATCAACGCCGCGCACTCGGTTTATCGTGACCGTCTCAATACTCGCGGGGCCCTTACTCACGTGCGGGCCACGGACACGGCGGCCACCGACACGAACGCGTGGGATTCTCATACGCGGAGATTTTTTGTATTCTATTCAATTGATATTGATTTTTGGTACGGAGATCTTATGAGCGTAGAAGTAGTAATGCCGCAGATGGGTGAGTCGATAACCGAGGGAACTGTCTCGAAATGGCTAAAGGCCGTCGGTGAACGTGTCAAAAAAGACGAACCGGTACTCGAGATATCGACCGACAAGGTGGACGCCGAGGTCCCTAGCCCCGGAGCCGGTATTCTGCTCGAGATCCGTACACAAGAAGGTGAGACCGTCGAGGTCGGAACCGTCGTTGCCATCGTCGGCGAAGAAGGCGAAGCTGGAGAGGCTGTCCCAAGTCCCCAGTCCCAAGCCCCAGCCGAGGTGGAGATGACCGAAGCCTCCGAGCCCGAACCAGAAGCGATCCCGGATGAACCAGTTGTTGCTCCAGATGTCCCCTCCAACGAACAACGATCACCGATCAACGAACAAGCGGCTGAAGTCGTAATGCCCCAAATGGGTGAGTCTATTACCGAGGGCACCGTTTCAAAATGGCTCAAGGCCGTCGGTGACACCATCGAAAAAGACGAGCCTCTGCTCGAAATATCGACTGACAAGGTGGATGCCGAAGTTCCTTCGCCGTCTGCCGGAACGCTGCTCGCGATCAACGTCCAGGAAGGCGAAACCGTCGAGGTTGGATCGGTACTCGCCTTGGTTGGTGCTGCGGGTGCTTCGCAAGCCCCAAGCCCCAAGCCCCAAGTCTCAAGTCCTGTCGTTGAAACTCCGAAACCCGAACCGGCACCAACAACGCCCGCTGCTCCGATAGCGGTCGCAGCAACGGCATCGGGCGGCAGTTCAAACGGAAATGCTACTTTGGACGAACTTCGCCGTCAGAAATCGAGTCCGCTCGTCCGCAATATTGCGAAAGAGCATGGCGTTGATATAACGCGAATTCCCGGCTCGGGCATCAGCGGACGCGTGACGAAGAGCGATATTCTCTCGTTCATCGAAACCGGAGCTGCCCTGCGGCCGCAGGATCTGCTTGTAAAAGGCGCGGCGGCCGTGCCAAGTCCCATGTCCCATGTCGCAAGTCCCAAGTCCGAAGGCCAAAGACCGTCTGCCTCATTCACGCCTCCGCAATCGACGGTGCAGACCGAAGACCGCGTCGAAAAAATGTCAGTGATGCGCAAAAGGATCTCCGAGCACATGACGTTCTCAAAACAGACATCGGCACACGTGACCAGCGTTTATGAGATCGACATGACCAATGTCGCCAAATTCCGCAAGGCAAATCAGGAAGCGTTCCAGTCCAAATACGGCACCAAGCTGACGTTCATGCCGTTTATTTTCCAGGCAGTAGCGGCAGCGATACGCGAATTTCGCATCGTCAATTCGCAGGTCGATGGCGATCAGATCATTTACAAGGGCGACATAAATCTCGGCATGGCCGTCGCTCTCGATTGGGGCCTGATCGTTCCGGTGCTTAGAAATGCGGACACACAAACACTCGCTCAGCTTGCGGTCAGTGCAAACGACCTCGCCGACCGCGCCCGAACCAAGAAACTCAATCCGGCCGAAGTCCAGGGCGGAACGTTCACGATCACAAACCCCGGCGTTTTCGGCGGTTTGTACGGAACGCCCATAATCAATCAGCCGCAGGTCGCAATACTCTGCGTCGGAACCATCGAGAAGCGAGCGAAGGTTCTGACATCGCCGGAAGGAGATGATTACATAGCGATCAGGCAGATGGCATACTTCGCCTTAACGTACGATCACCGTGTCGTTGACGGAGCCGATGCCGAGCGATTCCTCGCCTATTTGAAGGAGTATCTGCAGAGAGCGAACTTCGAGATCTAATGGCCTGTATAAAAATAGGTTTTTGCTCGATGTTTAAAGTTGTTGAAATCAATTGTCGGTTGCGATATTATATTCCACTATTGGGTTCGATCTTTTGCAGCTTCTCCATTATGTAACGTACAGCACAGTGACGGGTGACAAAGTGATCTATGATCAAACACATCGCGACTGTATCGCCGATCAAGTTCGCCGACAACCTACAGCCATCATATAGCGTCTATTAGTTTGGGCTCTATCCGTTACGCAATCATATCCTCAGGAGGAATCTATGTTCAAGAAAATTTCAATTTTAGCGTTGTCGCTCGTTATTGGAGCGGTCGGTGTCTTCGCACAAGGCAACC
>JANLTF010000420.1:0-6827 GCA_031362825.1 Acidobacteriota bacterium
ACCGAAGCCGAGATCTTGCGAGGCCTCGTCTCCGAAAATCCGCTTATCGACTGCCGCCTGATCAAACTCGACAACCGCGACACCACAGTAAAGACGCGCATCGTCGCTCACAACCAGCACGTCGTCCGTCTCGACCAGGAAACGACTGAATCGATCAGTCCGACAGAATCGGAGGTTGTAATTACAGAGATCTCGGCCGCAATAAACCAATCCGATGCCGTAATTATCTCCGACTATGCCAAAGGATTGCTCAACGATGACGTGTTATCGGCCATCTTTCGCCTCGCCGAGATCGACGAGAAAATGGTAATAGTCGATCCGAAGTCCACGGACTTCACAAAATACGCCGAAGCGGCCGTCATCACGCCAAATTTGAAAGAAGCGTTGGCGGCAATGAATCTCTCAGGCGATTCGACGGCTATCGCGGATAAATTAAAAGCAGAGATTCGCGGGGCATTGGGCCTCCGGAACGTCCTCATAACCGAAGGCGAGCACGGAATGACGCTCCTCGACGGAGAAAATGAACCTTTTCATCTCGAAGCTCTAGCTCACGACGTATTCGACGTTACCGGTGCCGGAGATACGGTTATCGCGGCCTTCTCCGCAGCTGCCGCGAGCGGAATGAGCTTTCGCGACGCCGCAACTTTAGCAAACATCGCCGCCGGAATTGCCGTCGGCCACATCGGAACGACCGTCGTCACCCGCTGCGAGATCGAGCGATTCATAAACACCAAAACTGAACTTTCCCGAGGCGTATGAAAACGCGGATACTCTACGTCGAACGCCAACCATCGCTGTTTGTCAGCATCGAAAAGGTCTTTCGGCAGATCGCCGCGAGTCTGTCGCCGGTTAGATTCAAAAGCGCGTTCCAGCAAGTGCCTTACGGCAATGATTTCGTCAGTACGATCAAAAATTTAGCCCGTTTCCGCCCGGTCAAAGCTGATCTCTATCACGTCACGGGCCATATCTATTACATCACGCTCGTTCTGCCGCCAAACAAGACCGTTCTCACGATCCACGACCTGCGTTTCCTCAACCACCGAAAGGGAATCAGGCGATACTTGCTCAAAAAACTCTACTTCGATTGGCCTCTCCGCCGCCTTCGATACGTAACCGCAATCTCCGAAGCCACTCGCAGCGAGATCCTAAAGCATGCTCCCTACGCCGCAGGAAAAGTCCGCGTCATCGAAAACCCTCTCGGCCCCCAATACGTCGCCTCGGAAGAGCGTGAATTCAATTCCGACTGCCCGCTGATCCTCCAAATCGGCACAATGGAAAACAAAAACGTCCCGTACCTCATCCGCGCTCTCGAAACTATCAACTGTCGGCTTCGGATCATCGGGCCGTTAAATGATAAAATATCGGCTGAGCTCGCGAGGACAAAGATCTTTTACGAAAACACCGAGCATGTCGATGACGAAGGCATAGTTGCCGCCTATCGCGACGCCGATATCATTGCATTTTGTTCAACGTACGAAGGATTCGGCCTGCCGATCATCGAAGGCCAGGCGATGCGTAAACCGGTGATCACGAGCAACGTCTCGCCGATGCTTGAAGTCTCAGGAATGGTCGCCGAACTCATCGATCCGCAGGATTTCGAGAGCATTCGGGCCGGAATTAACAGAATTATCGCCGATAAAGAGCACCGCACACGGATGATAGAGCTTGGCGTTGAGAACGCAAAACGATTCGACGCAACGGCGATCGCAGAAAAATACGAGGCACTCTACGAAGAGATGCTCGCAGATAAATAATGACCAAAGTACTCATCTTCGGAGCCAACGGAATGCTCGGCCACAAGCTTGTTCAGCAGCTTGGCGGAGCGTTCGATGTCTACGGCACGATCCGCGGAGCATTCGAAACGGTCGAGAAATACGGCTTTTTCAATAAGGCGAAGATAATCGAAAACGTCAGTGCAACCGACATCGCCTCGATCGAGGCCGCCGTTCAAACCGGCCAGCCCGATGTCGTTATCAATGCCGTCGGCATCATTAAGCAAGTCCCGTCGGCGAAAGACGTGATCACGATGCTCGAGACAAACGCGATCTTTCCGCACCGCCTCGCTGAGTTAGCCGAAAAATACGGCTTTCGATTGTTCACAATCAGCACCGACTGTGTTTTCGACGGTGTCAAAGGCTTTTATACCGAAGACGACACGCCAAACGCGACCGATCTTTATGGCAAAAGCAAAAATCTCGGTGAGGTTGCTGGGCCAAATTGCTTTACCATCCGTGGTTCGATAATTGGCAGGGAACTCGAATCGTCTCACAGCCTGATCGAGTGGTTTCTGACGAACCGCGGCAAAACCGTGAAAGGATTCACAAACGCGATCTATTCCGGCTTTCCAACTATCGTTTTTGCCGATATAATTGCTGGTTTGATCGTTGAACAAAAAGAACTTAGCGGTTTGTATCACATCGCTGCCGAGCCGATCAATAAGTTCGATCTGCTGACCTTGGTCAATAAATATTACGACGCGGACATTACGCTCGATCGAGATGAAGATTTCAGGATCGACCGCAGCCTCGACGGCAGCCGGTTTGCAAAATTGACCGGATTTAAGCCGCGGCCGTGGGAAGAGATGATCAAAAGAATGGCGGAAGATCCGACGCCGTACGACAGTTTTAGAGACAAATAATGGAACTCGAAGGAAAACGCATTCTCGTCACCGGTGGCACAGGTTCGCTCGGTCAGACGCTCGTCCGACGCCTGCTCACGGGTGAAATGGGTAAGCCTGCCGGCATAACAGTTTTTTCGCGAGACGAGGCTAAACAGCATTACATGCGGCTCGATTTCCTCAATCGCGAAACCGCCACAGACGATGTAATTTACGAAAACTCGCAAAATCTGCTCAAATTCCGCATCGGCGACGTGCGAGATTACGCCGCGTTGCTGACGGCTATGCGTGAGGCTGATGTCGTGTTTCACGCGGCAGCGTTGAAGCAGGTTCCTTCGTGCGAGTATTTCCCGTTCGAGGCAGTGCAGACCAATATTGGAGGTGCACAGAACGTAGCCCGGGCAGTTCGCGAAAACGACCTTCCGGTCGAAACCGTAATCGGCATCTCGACCGATAAGGCCTGCAAACCGATCAACGTCATGGGCATGACCAAGGCTTTGCAAGAGCGAATCCTGATCGAGGCCAACCGCGATTCGAAAAAGGCGACATTTAACTGCGTCCGCTATGGCAACGTTATCGCGTCGCGCGGTTCAATCGTCCCATTGTTTGTCGAACAGATCGGTAAAGGCCAGACGTTGACGATCACTTTGCCCGAAATGACTCGCTTTCTGCTTAGTCTAGATCGTGCCGTCGACACAGTTTTCGAAGCGATCCGTGCCGAACGCCGCGGCTGTACATTCGTTCCAAAAGTCCCGGCCGCAAATATCGTCGATGTTGCGAAGGCTTTAATGGGGGACCGTAAAGTGCCAATCGTATTTACAGGGATCCGCCCCGGCGAAAAAATCCACGAGATCATGGTAAGCGAAGAAGAATGCTTCCGAACTATCGAGGCAAACGGCTACTACGTGATCTTGCCCGTGCTGCCCGAACTACGAGATTCGGACGAAGTAACAACGGTCCTGTCGAGCGAATATTCCTCGAAGGACAATAACGTCTCGATCGCCGAACTAAAAGCCCTCCTTGGCGGAGCGAGCATCGAAATCGGACGATTTATGTCTGGCAAATAGTTCTCTTTTTGTGCTTTTTGTGCCTTTTTCGCGGCAATTGATTTTCTTATGAAGATAATGACCATTTTCGGGACGCGGCCCGAGATCATCAGGCTTTGCCTCGTGATGAAAGTGCTCGATCAGCACTGCGAGCACGTGACCGTTCACACCGGCCAGAATTATCACGAGAGTCTGAGCGACATCTTTATCAAAGATCTCGATGTCCGCACGCCCGACCTGCATCTCGGCATTCGCTCAAACTCTTTCGCTGAACAAATCGGCCAGATCGTCACCAAATGCGACGAAGCCATCGCCGAGATCAAGCCCGACCGAATCCTTATTTTAGGCGACACAAATAGTGCTCTTTCGGCAATTACAGCCGCTCGACGTAATGTCCCGGTCTATCACATGGAGGCCGGAAACCGCTGCTTCGATGACCGCGTTCCTGAGGAAGTGAATCGCCGAATCATCGACCATTCGAGTACGATCCTGCTGCCTTACACGGAACGCAGCAAAGAAAACCTTGTTCGCGAAGGCATCGAACGCGACCGCATTTTTATAACAGGTAATCCGATCAAAGAGGTGCTTGACTTTTTCTCGCCCCAAATTGAGGCCAGCGATATCGTCAAACAACTAAACGTCCGACCGTTCGAATATTTCCTTGTCACGCTCCATCGAGCCGAAAACGTCGATATTCCAGAGCGCTTGGTCAAAATATTCAAGGCGTTCACCGAAATATCACAGAAATTCGACAAGGAAATTCTGATCAGTGTTCATCCGCGAACGCGCGAGAAGATCAATCAGTTCGGCATCGCCCCCGCGTCGGCAAAGGTTCGGCTGCTCGACGCATTTGGCTTTTTCGACTTCGTAAAGCTTGAGAAGAACTCACTCGCGGTCCTGACCGACAGCGGAACGGTGCAAGAGGAATGTGCGATCTTCGGTATTCCGAATGTCACGCTTCGCGATGTCACGGAACGCCCTGAGACGATTGAATGCGGCAGCAATGTCCTCGCCGGTGCCGAGCCCGACGCGATCATTCGAGCGGTCGAACTAGCCATTGCTCAACCCGCGTCGTGGACGCCGCCTAAGGAATATATGGCCGAAAACGTCTCGCAGGTCGTCAGCAAGATCATGCTCGGCTATCTAAGCCTGCGAAATCATCACTCGTAGAACGCTTCGCGGTACGCATGAAGAAGATCCTCGTTTTTTGCGACTACTACCTACCGAGCGTCAAAAGCGGCGGCGGAATGTGGACGGTCGCCAATCTTGTCGAACGATTCTGCGACCGATACGAGTTTCACATTGTGACGCGAAACTACGACAGTCCCGGCGACACAACTCCATATTCCTCAGTCAGGACCGGCGAATGGAACGCCGTTCACAACGCGAACGTTTATTACACTGCCGCAGAGGATCTTACGAAATCAACGGTCGCTAGGCTTGTTAATGAGACTCGTCCCGATTGCGTATTTCTAAACTCCGCGTTCAGCACGCCGGTCGTGAAATATCTGATGGCACGCCGCGATAAGCTCGTGCCGGAAATACCGACAATTCTCGCCCCGTGCGGCGAACTTTCGCAAGGTGCTCTTCAAAGCAAACGCTTGAAAAAGAGACTATATCTTGCCTACGCGAAAATTCGCGGTCTCTACGCCGGTGTGATCTGGAAGGCCTCGACCGAAGCTGAGGTTGGTGAGATCCGGGGTGGATTCGGATCGTCGCTCACACCCATTATCGCCCCTGACCTGACTCCAAAGGCGATCTTGCCTGAGTTTTCCATTGAACAAAAGCCCGAAAAGGCTGCCGGTGCTGTAAAATTCGTCTTTCTGTCGCGGATCGTGCGGAAAAAGAATCTCAAATACTTCCTTGAACTTCTACGCGAACTAGAAGAAGGAAACATTACGTTCGACATTGTTGGACCTCAGGAGGATTTGGCTTATTGGGCTGAATGTCTTGCATTGATTGAAAAATTTCCCGACAACGTCAAAGTCAATGTCGTGGGTAGCGTCTCATATGCCGAAGGTCTTAGATCGTTGTGCGATAATCACTTCTTCGTCCTGCCGACGCTAAACGAAAATTTTGGTTACGTTTTCATCGAAAGCCTCGCCGCGGGAACTCCATTGCTCATCAGCGACCAAACTGTCTGGGGATCGATCGCCCAAGATAACTCGGGGTGGCCGATTGCGTTGGAAGATAGGTCGCGATGGATGAAGACCATAGATAAATGCATCGCGATGGGGGGCAGTGAGTACATGGCAATGGCAAGAGCTTCGCGTACCTACGCTTTAGAATGGCTGACCGACACAAAACTCGAAGAGGCGACTGCCAATGTGCTTAAGACAGCAGTCGAACAAAGCGCAACAAGATGACCGGCATGGCAGATACTAAACAAACTCTATGGGTCGTAACGGAGCCTTATTATCCGGAAGAGACATCGACCGGATATTACCTCACGCGTACTGCTGAAGACATGACAGCATCGTTCAACGTAAAAGTTCTGTGCGGCCAACCGAATTATTCAGCCCGAGGAATTCGCGCCCCAAGACACGAGTTTCGAAATGATGTCGAGATATTCAGGGCGGGAGGTACTACGCTAAACAAGAACGTTATTATCTACAAGCTTATTAATATGATAACGCTCGGTATCGCGATGTTCTTCAAAGGGCTGGTCAATTTTAGGCCTAAGCACCGTGTTCTTGTCGTGACGACGCCGCCAACACTGCCGTTTGTAACGGCTATCGCCGCGTTGATTCGGGGTGCCCATTATGTGCTATTGATCCACGACAACTATCCTGAGATCCTCCACGCTGCAGGGAAGTCTAAGGAGAATGGCGCCGTTGCAAACCTCCTAAACTACTGCAACCGCTGGCTCTACAAACACGCCAGCAAGATCATCGTAGTCGGCCGAGATATGGAACTTTTGATTAAGCGCAAAACCAGCGGACTCGATATTCCAATTGCCGTCATTCAAAATTGGGCTGAACTCGAAACGGTCGAGCCAAGATCCCGGGCTGAAAACGCTCTGTTACAGGAACTTGGCCTCGAAGACAGATTTGTTTTTCTTTACGCGGGAAATATGGGCTACCCGAACGATATCGAAACGATCATCGATTGTGCCGATCGGTTGAAAGAAAATTCGAACATACATTTCCTCTTTCTCGGTACGG
>JANLTF010000439.1:0-10484 GCA_031362825.1 Acidobacteriota bacterium
CGCGACGAATCAAAAGAATTACAAACCAAAAGCTCATCAATTTGGCTAGATCTGCGCAAAAACAACTTACTAAGTGCTTTCGATCTCGCAAATCCCGAGAATGAAATGCTGGCTGCGGCGAAAACCAAATAGCGCGATCAATTCTAGAGATCACTTACCGGTAAATCTCTATCACGGTATCCGCGTTCTCTGTAATATATCCTCTATACATTCCGTCCGAATTAAACGGCAACGCTACATTTCCGTTATTATCGACCGCGATCAGGCCGCCTTCGCCGTTTATTTCGGATAGGCGGTCGATCGCTTCCTGAGCGGCTTCGAGCAAACTCAAACCTTTGTAGTTCATTCGAGCGACGACGTCGTAGGCGGTGGCCGCTAGCATGAAATATTCGCCGTGGCCAGTGCATGAGACGGCGCAGGTTTGGTCGGCGTAAGTTCCGGAGCCGATGATGGCGGTGTCACCGACTCGCCCGAATTTTTTGTTGGTCATGCCGCCGGTGGATGTGGCGGCGGCGAGATGGCCGTTTTGGTCGCAGGCGACGGCGCCGACGGTTCCTATGGGCTTTGTGGGTGATGAAGCGGACAGACTAACTACCGGTCGTGTTTCCGCCTGGGCCGAGTGATCTAATTGAACGCGGTCGTCGGCCATTGCTTCTTGTAACTGTAGCCAGCGGTGTTCAGTGAAGAAGTACTCGTCGGGCTCTGTTATTACGCCCATTTGCTCGGCGAATTGGTTGGCACCTTCGCCTGCGAGCAGGATGTGCTCTGTGTTTTCCATGATCAGGCGTGCTAGTTTTACGGGATTTTTGAGGTTTTTGACGAACGTGACGGCACCTGCTTTGAGGGCGTGACCGTCCATGATGGCGGCGTCTAGTTCCACTTTTCCTTCGTGAGTGAAAACCGCACCGCGACCGGCGTTCAAAAGAGGGAAATCCTCAAGCGAGCATACCGCGGCTTCGACCGCATCCAGCGAACTGTCGCCGCTTTCGAGTATCTTCCAACCGGTCTTGAGAGAGCATTCGAGCCCGGTGCGGTATTCGGCTTCGAGTGCGGGCGTCATTTGCGACTTGAGTATCGTTCCAGCCCCGCCGTGTATTGCTAATGCGATCTTTGCCATAAGAGGATTTTAACAGGGATGAAGGTGATGAAGGAGACACGAAATCCATTTCTTATCCCTTTCATCTCCTTCACGCGTGTAAATTTGTTTTTCTCAACCTGAGAGCGTTTGTAATGACAGAGACCGAGCTAAACGTCATCGCCGCACTGGCTATCATTGGTGAGAGCAATATGCCAAATATTGGAAATAGAATTCCCGAAGCTACTGGGATGCGGATAATGTTGTGCGCGAAGGCGAAAAAGAGATTTGCAGACCGGATCGACATACGATTCTTCTTCTGGCTCCGCTGTTTTATTTCGACCGATCGAGATCAATTTCTGCTGCATAAATAAATCTTACCGCATTGCTCAGAATTCTTTGGAATAGTCGGTGGATTATCAATTTGTTTAACTAGGTAAATCTCTTTTGATCTACCACCTTACACGAAAAGGCAAGTCCCGTTGATCGGGATGCGCAAAGCCAGGAACCTTCCGTCGAGGAACGTCCGGCTGCCGAAATGAGGTATTAATGCACAAACGTCTCTTCTTAATATTGGGTCTGCTGGCCATTTTGGCCTTAGGCGCGATCGCTCAGAATGATCCATCTCCAAATCAGTCCGGCCCAAATCTGAACGTCCGAAACGTCGCACTCGAACTCGATATGTCGGGTATCCTCGAAGCGGATGATGACGAAGACGATGACGAAGCAACAGCCGGCTTGACCCGGCCCAGAGTGGTCAAGGTCTGGGAATCAAAGGTCAAATCGTCAGTCGCGGTCAATATTGGATCGGTCGAACGAACCGCGTTTGATATATTGAACCAAAAACGCCGTGAACGCGGGCTTCAGCCGCTCACTTGGAGTGCTGATCTCTGCAACGTCGCACGTCTGCATTCCGAGAATATGTCGGAATTTCAGTTCTTCGCCCACCGTGGCCTCGATGGAAAGATGGTGAGCGACCGTGCCGACGATAGCGGCCTGGGCAAATGGCGTGCGATCGGTGAGAACATCGCGTTTAATCGCGGATACCAAGATCCGATCGCCAAAGCCGTCGAAGGCTGGCTTGATTCGCCCACGCACATGCGTAATCTGATGGATGACAAATGGAAAGAATCGGCAATTGGCGTGGCCGTGGCAGAGGACGGATCGTACTATTTCACACAGGTGTTTTTGGTTCGAAAATAAGTGAATTTCAAATTTCAGATCTGAGATTTGAAAATAATAGGATTTGGGTTCCGGGTTCGCACCAGATAGCGGATCCGGAATTTCTATTTTATGCTTAAGAGATGCCTAGTAGTTTTTCGCTACCGTCATTCGCCAAGATAAATTGGCACTTGCGCGTGCTTGGCAGGCGTGGGGACGGCTTTCACGAGTTGTTTACGGTGTTTCAGACGGTTTCGCTGCATGACACGGTGTCGTTTGCCGAGAGTAAAGAATTAACGCTAACGTGTGATGATTCGTCAGTTCCAATTGACGACCGAAATCTGATCGTGAAGGCTGCAAACGCTCTTCGAAAGCGGTTTGGCGTCGAAAAAGGTGCTGCGATGCACCTTGAAAAGCGTATTCCATCGCCCGGTGGTCTTGGGGGCGGCTCGTCGAATGCGGCGGTCGCGTTGATCGGTCTAGCGCGGCTATGGAATTTAGCTGTCAAAGATCAGGAATTAATTGATCTCGCGGCTTCGATCGGCTCGGACGTGCCTTTCTTTTTGCATGGCGGGACCGCAATCGGGACCGGGCGTGGTGAACTAATTGACGAGTCAGCAGATGCGGAAGAGCAGTTGATGCTGATCGTAACGCCCAATGTCAGTGTTTCGACGCGGGGTGCATTCGAAAGAATGCATGCGGCGACCTTGACAAATGTGGGGTTCAATCGTATCCTTACTAATTGCCGTTCGGAAGCAGATTCACGTGATTTGCGCCATTCGGTATTGAAAAACGATTTTGAAGAGACTGTATTTAACGCTCATCCCGAGATACGGAGAGTCAAAGAGACTCTGCTCGAACTCGGTGCAGTAAATGCCGCGATGAGCGGCAGCGGGGCTTCGGTCTTCGCAATATTTGACAAACAAGAGACACGGCAGACTGCTATAAAAGCCCTCGACTTTGAGTCGACATGGCGAAAGTTTGCCGTAGCAACTATTTCGCGAACTGAGTATCGCGAAGCGCTTTCGATCAAAGTGTAAGGTTGTTTCCGCGTCGTAGAAAGAAATTCGCATTGGGGCGTAGCCAAGTGGTAAGGCACCGGTCTTTGGATCCGGCATTCGTAGGTTCGAGTCCTCCCGCCCCAGCCAATTCTGAATATCGAAACGGACAACCTGATGTAGGCTGTCCGTTTTTTTGATAGGTGTCCGTGGCCCCCACGTGAGTAAGGGCTCTTGATAACCAGCTTGAGCCCTTACTTACGTGCGGGCTACTGACAATATGAGCGTCACGGGAAAGATCAAAATATTTTCGGGCAATGCACATCGCGATCTTGCGGAGGAGATTTGCCGGAATCTCGGTATTGAGCCCGGCAAGGCCGCGACCGAGCGATTTTCGGATGACGAGTTTAATTTTCAGATCGGTGAGAATGTTCGCGGGCACGATATCTTTATCGTCCAGCCGACGTGCCCACCGAGCGACCGGCATCTGATGGAGTTGTTGATAATGATCGACACTTTTGTCAGAGCATCGGCTGAGCGTGTGACGGCGGTAATACCTTATTTTGGTTACGCTCGTTCGGATAAGAAAGATCGCCCGCGTGTGCCGATCGCGGCTAAGTTGGTCGCTAATCTGCTCACGACGGCCGGGGCTCAGCGGATCTTGACGATCGATCTGCACGCTTCGCAGATACAAGGATTTTTTGATATTCCGGTCGATCACCTCTATGCGGCGCCGATAGTGGTTGAATATTTCAGGGCTAATCCGATCGAGAATCTGATCGTCGTCGCGCCGGATACAGGCGGTGCCGAGCGTGCTCGCGCTTATGCAAAACGTCTCGACGCGGGCCTCGCGCTTTGCGACAAACGGCGTGAGCGTGCGAATGAAGCTGACGTAATGAATATCGTGGGTGATGTTCGCGGCAAGAATTGTTTGATAATCGACGATATGTGTGACACCGGCGGCACGATCTGTAAGGTCGCTGAGGCACTGCACAAGGCCGGTGCCAATGAGATCTCGGCGTGTTTTACACACGGAGTTTTGTCGGGCAAAGCGGTCGAGAATATCAGCGGTTCGTATTTGAAAAAGGTCATCGTGACCAATACGATCCCAATCCGAGACAACGGAATGCCGCTGGTCGAAGGCGGAAAGATCGAAGTTTTGAGTGTCGCCGGGCTTTTGGCCTCGGCGATCAAGTCGATTCACGACGAAACTAGTGTTTCGTCATTGTTTATTTGATGAGTCGAGAGTTGAGAGAGGAGAGTGGAGAGTCGAAAGACCATCTTACTCTCAACTCTCAACTCTCCACTCTCGACAGAGGAAATATGGCAGATAAATTTATTGTAAAGGCTGAAAAGCGTACAGAGATCGGTAAGAATGTGTCGCGCCGTCTGCGTGTTGCGGGTAAAATACCGGTAGTCGTTTACGGCGGAGGTTCGGAGAGCGTTGCTGCGTCGGCCACTTTGGCCGAACTCGCTGCGATCTTGCGTACTGATACCGGCGTCAACACAGTGTTTTCGCTCGATATCGAGGGCGAAGGCATAAACGACGTTATTTTCCAGGATCGTCAGATCCATGCGGTCCATGGCCGTCTTATCCATGCCGATCTTCGCCGCTTTGCTAAGGGCGAAAAGATCGAAATGACGGTGCCTATCCACCTGACGGGCCACGCAGTCGGCCTCAAGGAAGAAGGTTCGGTGCTGACGCAGATGATGCGCGAGATCAAGGTGCTTTGCGAACCGGCAAATACGCCTGATTCGATCGACGTGGATATTACGGAACTGGCGGCGGGTGAATCGATCCACGTTTCTGACCTCAAGGTCGGTGCGGGCATCGAGATCAGCGATGCACCGGAAACAGTGGTCGCAACGATCGTTAATGTCAGCGAAGATGTTCTCGAATCGCAGACCGAAGAAGGTGCCGCACCTGAGGTCGTCGGCGAGACTCCGGCCGGAGACGGTGGCGAATAATGACTGGAGCGGCAAGCATCCGTGCTTGCCGTCGATCTTGATGAGATTGCGGCGGTTTATTCGCTTTGCTCGGGCAAGCAGGATGCTTGCCGCTCCAATCTTATGAGTAACTGGCTAATAGTCGGACTCGGTAATCCGGGCCTTAAGTATGCAAAAACGAGGCACAACCTCGGATTCATGCTCGTCGATCTGCTCGCGTCGCAATTGCAGACGCAGGTAAAACGTGACGAAGCCCGTTCGCTGCTCGGAAGGTCAGAGCTTGGCGGACAAACGGTCGAACTCGCAAAGCCGCAGACTTTCATGAATCTGAGCGGCGAGGCGGTCAGTGGACTGCTCGCAAAGCCAGACAGGACGGTGGAACGGCTGGTCGTGATCTCAGATGATCTGGCATTGCCTTACGGCAGTATCAGGATCAGGTCGAAGGGAAGCCATGGCGGACAAAACGGGCTGAGATCGATCATCAATTGTTTGAAAACACAGGAGTTTACGCGACTGCGGATCGGTATCCAACCGGATCACGAGATCCGTGACGCAGCGAGGTTTGTTTTGGACAATTTCACTAAGAAAGAGTCCGAAACGCTTGAGAGTATATTAGAAACGAGTGCCGATGCGGTTCGTACGATCATCACTGACGGTGTGGACGAGGCAATGGGCAAGTTTAATTGAAAATATCTGATCTCAGATAACAAATTTGAGATAGATCCTTACTTCATCTCTCGAAGATGAGGTTGGTAAGCCGAAAGGAGACAAAGAAATAATGGCAAAGAGAACTTACGAAGTAATGTACATCATCAATCCGGAAACGGATGCTGAGAAGATCGAGAAATTGAATGACGCGGTTGGCAAACTGATCGAGAAAGAAGGCGGCGAGATCGTTCGTATGGACGACATCGGTATCCGCAATCTCGCATATCCGATCCAAAAGAAAGAAACGGGACACTACGTCCTGTTCGAGATCAACGGCACCGGCCAGGAGATCCTCGAGCTCGAACGCCGTATGCGTGTCAACGATATGATCATTCGTTATATGACCGTCCGAGTCGACGAGGACCGTAAAAAGGCCGAAGCGATCAAAGCGAAACGCGAAGTTCGGACTTCTAAGAAGGCTTCGAAATTCCGCAATACGGAAGAAGCACAAACGGAGGCACCAGCCGAGGCATAAGCCGCGAGCGATAGGAGAAAGTTATGGCAGAAAGAGAAAGAGAAATGGAAATCATGAATGACAGGGATGGCCTCGGTGTCGGCGAAGACGTCATTGGCGATCGCCCGCGTCGTTATCAGCGCCGCCGTCCTAAGCAGATGGTGCCTGATTATCTCGACTGGAAGGATGTCGATTATTTGAGGCAGTTTGTGCCGGAACGCGGAAAAATCATGCCGAGGCGTATCTCGGGAATTTCTGCAAAAGATCAGCGCCGCCTCGCGACGGCGATCAAACGTGCAAGAGCGATGGCAATGCTGCCGTTTGTCGCGGACTAAGTCGAGGAGGAATTACATCATGGCAAATACAACAATTTTATTACGCGAAGATATCGAGCAAGTTGGCGGACGCGGTGAGATCGTCAAGGTCAAGGCCGGCTATGCCCGCAACTATCTGCTGCCGCAGAAATTTGCGACGCTCGCAACGAAAGGTAACGTCAAACAGATCGAACAGGAGCGTGCGGCTCTCCTAAAGCGTGCCGCTATCGAAAAAGCGACCGCCGAAGCTCAGCTCGAGCAGATGTCGACCATCGCTCTTACGTTCGAACGCAAGGCTGGTGAGCACGGAACGCTGTTCGGTTCGGTCACGTCGATGGACATCGCCGGGGCACTCAACGCCAAAGGCTATGAGATCGACCGACGCAAGATCGTTCTCAAAGACGCGATCAAGGAAACCGGCGAATACACCGTCAATGTTAAACTTCACCGCGAAGTCACGCTCGCCGTGCCTGTCCGTGTAACAGGCGAAGGCGGTGAAATGCCGGTCAAAGAGGAAGCTGCTAAGGTCGAAGCACCGAAAGCCGAAGATCCGGTCGAAGCCGCTCCGGTCGTCGAAGAAACGGTTGCTGAAGAAGTCGCTGTCGAAGTGCCGGCGGGAGAGGCAACAGAAGAAGAAGCCGCGGCTTAGTTCTTTTAGAAATGGAACAAGTGCCCGGAACTTCGCTAACGCGAGGTTTCGGGCTCTTTTTGTTTTGGATCAAATATCGGTTTGATCTTCGTTATGTCGCTTTCACACCGCTATAATCGATAAAAGCCAGGATCATGAATATCGTTCAACGAAAACTCTCCAAATCGTTCCAAGCATTTTTCGATTCCGAAAGATCGAGCGGTATTGTGCTTATTGTCTGCACCCTCGTGTCGCTCGCCCTTGCGAACTCTGCGTTAGGAGCGAGCTATCTCGGATTCTGGCAGACATATCTCGGCGGTCTGAGTATCGAGCATTGGATCAACGACGCTTTGATGGCTGTATTTTTTCTCCTGATCGGCCTCGAACTCGAGCGCGAGCTATATAACGGCGAACTCTCGAGCCTAAAAAATGCACTATTGCCGATATTTGCTGCTATCGGCGGTATCTGTGTTCCTGCCTTGATCCATCTCTTTTTTAATCGCGGCCAAGAAACGCAGGCCGGGATGGGCATTCCGATGGCGACGGATATTGCGTTTGCATTGGGTGTTCTTGCCCTGATCGGCAGCCGCATTCCGGCGTCGCTGAAGGTTTTTCTAACGGCCCTCGCCGTGATGGACGATCTAGGTGCGATCATCGTGATCGCCTTATTTTATACGGCAAAACTGTCCGCGATCTATCTCGGTTTCTCCTTACTTGTATGGGCGTTCCTCGTTGTTCTCAATCGGTATTTCAAGATTTTGTCGCTTATACCGTACATCGTCGGCGGTATTCTTATGTGGTATTTGATGCTCAAGTCCGGCGTCCATGCGACGATCGCAGGCGTTTTGCTCGGTTTTGCGATTCCGTTTTCCAGAAAAGAGGACGACCAAGATTCGCCTTCGCATCGGCTCGAACATTTCCTACATAAGCCTGTCGCGTTCATAATATTGCCAATCTTCGCTCTCGCAAATACGGGCATAATCATCGGCGCGGGCTCGCTCCAAACCATCGCAAACCCAAACGAGATCGGCATTATGGCCGGACTGGTGCTGGGCAAACCGCTCGGCATCACGTTGGTTTGCTTCATCGTCGTAACGCTCGGTATCTGCCGCCTGCCGCTAGATCTCAACTGGAAGCATGTCTTCGGTGCCGGCCTGCTCGGCGGAATCGGATTTACGATGTCGATCTTCATTACGAATCTCGCCTTTGCCGGAAACGCGATGGAAATAAACGGCTCAAAAATGGCGATCCTACTTGCGTCATTGACCGCCGGAACGATCGGGTTTATCTGGCTCAAACTCTTCGGAAGGCCCCAAGAATCTGACGAAGACATGGATGCGATGGATTTTCACGAAACTGAAATACGGTAAAAAAAATCGCTTCAGATTCTTTGTCAGCGTCCGGCGATGAGAGTAATATTAGAGACTGCAAATCCAAATTTGCGGTCTCTTTTTGATCAGACACGGCAATTTCTCACGTCGGTTTTGGCATCATATTTCGATTCTTCTGGAGCATTTTTAGCTAATGGCGAGCGTATTTCCCGAATCACGGCGAGAACAGTATTTAGAAAAGCCGCTGCCGAGCAGTGAGGAGAGCGAGCGTGTGATCCTCGGTGCGATATTGCTTGATAATTCGGTGATCGCGCAGGCTGTTGAGCATTTAAAGCCCGAGGATTTCTATTCGCCGCTCAACCGACGCGTATTTGCCGCCATGATCGCTTTGTTTGAAAAGCAACGCCAGATCGACCCGATCCTGATCGGCGAGGAACTAAAAAAAGAAGGCTCGCTCGAATCGATCGGCGGCACATCGACGATCACAAATCTCACATTCGGCCTGCCGCATTTTTCTAACGTTGAAGAATATATTAAGGTCGTCCGTGACAAATCGGTCGTTCGCAACCTGATTCGCACCTGCAACGCCATCACCGGCGAGGCTCTTGCCGAAGAGGACGATGCCGAGAACATTCTCGATCACGCCGAGCAGCAGATCTTTGCGATTGCCGAAGCACGGACGACGCAAAGCTTCTCGCGTATCGGCCCTGTCGCCGACCGAGTGATCGTCCGCGTTCGCGAACACGCTGAGAAAGGTGGCAGTGCGGGAATTACGGGCCTTTCGACAGGTTATTACGAACTTGACGAGATCACGTCCGGCCTGCAGCGGACCGATCTGATCATCGTCGCTGCTCGGCCATCGATGGGTAAAACTGCTCTTTGCCTAAACCTTGCACAGAACGCGGCTCTGAACTCAAACGCCGTCGTTGCCGTGTTTTCTCTCGAAATGTCGAAAGAACAGCTCGTGACTCGTATGCTCTCGTCCGAGGCACGCGTCAACGCTCACCGTTTTCGCACCGGCCATTTGATGACGAAAGAGTGGGAAAAACTCGCCGAGGCGATCGGAGTTCTGTCCGACGCGAAACTCTTTATCGACGACACGCCCGGAATTTCTGTCCTCGAGATGCGTGCCAAATGTCGACGGTTGGCGGCTGAACAAAAAGGCCTCGACCTTGTCGTTGTCGATTATCTACAACTCATGTCCGGCGGCAAACGCACCGAATCGCGTCAGCAGGAAGTTTCGCAGATCTCGCGTGAACTAAAGTCACTGGCGAAAGAACTGGACGTACCGGTCGTGGCTTTGTCTCAGCTTTCGCGAGCTCCGGAGGCTCGTAATCCGCCAAAGCCTCTGATGAGCGACCTTCGCGAATCGGGTTCGATCGAGCAGGATGCCGACGTAGTCGCCTTTATCTACCGTGAAGACTATTACAAGGAGACCGACGAAAACAAAGGCCTTGCGGAGCTGATAATCTCCAAACAGCGTAACGGCCCGACGGGAACTGTGCGTCTGGCGTTCCTGAAGGAATTCACGCGGTTTGAGAATTATATCGGCGGATAAGAAGTGTCAGTAGCCCGCACGTAAGCAAGGGCTCAACGTGTTAGTTGTTAGCTTGCCAACGACGGAAAGATGTTCGGTCACGATTTGATTGAATTTCAAGTAACTTGAGCCCTTACTTACGTGCGGGCTACGGACACGGGGCTACTGAAAAAATATGACAAACGATCTACGCTATCCGATCGGTGAATTTGATCGGAATTACGAAGTTTCAGCCGGCGCACGGGCGGCTCGAATTCAAATTATCAAAGACCTACCATCTGCGGTCGCGAGTTCGGTCGTAGGTCTTGACGACGGCCAGCTCGACACCGAG
>JANLTF010000452.1:0-16874 GCA_031362825.1 Acidobacteriota bacterium
TGTCGTCGACGGCCTCTTGGATGACGTGGCCATTGTGGCCTTTGACCCATTTCCACGTTATTCGATGCCGTTTTGATGCATTATCGAGGCGTTTCCACCAGTCGTGATTGGTCTTTCGCCTCCATGTGCCGCCCATTGTCTCAACGACGTAGCGCGAATCGGATAGCAGCGTGACCGAACAGGCCTCGTTCAAACTCTCCAGCCCAAGTGCCGCTGCAGCGATCTCGGCCTGCTGATTGGTCGCACCGCCGAGAAATTCGGCGACGCCCTTCCAAATACCCTTAAACCCAAGCAACGCCGCCGCCGCCGCTCGGGGGCTTCCACGTCCGTTACCAAGGCTCGAGCCGTCGCAGACTATTGTTACTTGTTTCATTAATAATTACTCAAATAGCTATGGATCGCGCGTTGTGCACCCGTCAGATGACGTCCCCAATGCGTAGAAAAGGTAAATCTCCACTGCCAAACTGCCTCTACGACAAAACCTCTTTCATAAAGAAGAAGGCCTTCCTTAACATCGCCGTAGATATCGGCCAGATCGTCGGAAAGAAGATTATATACCGGTGGTTTCGGTTCCAACTCTAAAGTATCGAAAATATCCCAATAACCGTTTACGGGCAGATTCATAAATCGTTCACGAACTACCTTCCAATCTTCGGGCGAAACTTCAACGTCCATCGCATCGCCGCATTCAGTATCTTCCAATCGTACGACCGCAGCGTGTAGATCAGCCAATTGTCGCTGGATAGCTGTGATTTCCATTTCCCCGTCATCCGGCGAACCTTCGATCCAGGTGCAAAACTGCTTGGCAATCTCGACAAACTTCTGGATATTTTGCTCATTCATAAGGTCGCTCGTACCTATCCAATTGCCAGAACATTATCAACATAGCTATCAAACGTATCATCATGCGAGATGACAAAAAGCTGGTCAAAATGCGTGATGCGGCTGATCTGCATTGCAAGGTTTTCGCGGCGTTCGGCATCCATGTTAGTGGTCGGTTCGTCGAAGAACGCTATGCGAATATCCGTTAGCTGTTTTAGCAACGCCAGCCTGACCGAAAGTGCTGCGGCCATCTGCTCGCCGCCCGACAGGCTCTGGAACGGCCGCTCGTAACCGTCCTCTTCAAGCATTATGGCGTAATCCTCGCCCCATTTCAGCGTCTGCTCCGCATTTCCCGTGATCTCGCGAAACATCAGGTTCGCCTCAAGCGAAACATGATAAACATAATTCCGCGCTACGCGCGGCGCCGCTTCTTTCAGAGTGTCACGAATAAACGCCGTTGTCTCGGCCACAGTCTCAAGCCGTTCTTTCTCCTGAAACTCGGCCTGCATCGATTTGCGGATCTCGGCAAACCGTGCGAGTTCAGCACCGAGTTGCTGTTCACGACGCTTTGCTGCATCGAGCGTTGCCCGCGTTTCCGCATGATTTCTCTCGGCTGCGAGCAGATCGACTCGTCCCAGCCGGTGCGTTTCCGCGTCATAGCCTCCGGCGGCGTCACGATAATCCTTTTCGGCCACTTCCAGCTTTGTAGACACTTCGGAAAGCGTCGCTTTCGCTGCGTCATTCTCGGTTTGCCTGATTGCCAGCGATGCGGCATCGACTTCGTTTGTCAGAAACAGACGATGTGCCTCGGCCGTCGCGT
This sequence comes from Acidobacteriota bacterium, assembly GCA_031362825.1. GTDB lineage: Bacteria > Acidobacteriota > Blastocatellia > Pyrinomonadales > Pyrinomonadaceae > OLB17. Next base: position 1,643 of record JANLTF010000452.1, read on the forward strand.
CGCGTTCCATGGTTAGATGCTGCCATTGGTCGTCGAGTTCCTTGTGCTCGTCCAATTGCTCTTCAAACAACTTGCGGTCGCTGCCGAGCCTCTCGAGATTTGCTTCGACCTCGCGGATTCCATCGCGGATATCATTCTCTCTCACAATTTCCTTTTCCAGAAATCGAATACGTGCGGTCGGATCATCGAGAACCCGCAGATTTGCTTCGGTTGACGCAAGCTGTTTCTCGGCGACCGCACCGGCGTTTATCTGATTTTCGAGTTCCGCTTTCTTCGCATTCAACCCTTTGCCTTCCTCGGTCATCTCGGCTTCGCGTCGCTTTAGAACCACAACCTCCGACACCGATTTTTCTCCATCACGAGCGGTTCTCAATGCTGCGGCGACCGATGTCTGTTCGATCTCCAAATTTGAGATTTGAGATTTCAAATTTGAAAATTGGCTCGATACAAAACTTTCAAGCGTCTCGCCCTCTTTCAAATTCAGGCATTTCTGCGAAAGTATCGGACAAAGGCCGCCTTTGATCTCGCTTTGAAATTTCTCGTCGCGTTCGAGGCCGGCTCGAAGATTGGCGAGTTGGTGGACTATGGACGAAGCACTCGTTTCAAGTTCACCGACAGTCTTTGCGGTCACTGCTTTCGCCCCGGCTTCGCGGATCGCTGTTTGGTTTGCGCGAAAACTCCCTCGCAACCGCTCAAGGCTGCCGTTGATGCTTGTGATACGGTCGGTAGCTGATCTGGCCGCGGCGATTGTCTCGCGCAAAGCGGCGATGTCTTTCTCAAGCGTTTGCTGTTCGATTGCCTTGGGCCGCAGTTCCTCAATATCGCGATGTGCCTTTCCGACGGTTTCGAGTTCTTGTTCCAGCCGTTTTTGCTCAGCTTTGACATTCACCAAAGCGGCGTCAGTCTTGGCGAACTCTGTTCGCAAACGATCCCGCGTCTCACGTTCGCGTTCGAGTTCTTTGAATCGGGCGAGCGTTGCTAGGTGCCGTTCGTGGTCGGAGCGAACGGAATCTATCTTTGCCGCCGCATCGATAGAGCGTTCGAGTGAGGTTTGAGACTGTGCGAAGACAAGCTGGCTTTTTTCCTTTTCGGCACGGAATCTTTCGAGCGTTGACTTGAGTGTCGAGACCGAGCGTTCCTCGTCGTCAAGTTTTTGGATCGCTGTCTGACGCTCTGCCAGATCGGCGGCGATCTTTTCGATCTCCTTACCGAGGCTCTCAACCTGTTCGACAACGTTGGCGTGCTCTTCGGTTATCGATTCCGAACGGTTCAACTCGCCCTCCGAACGTGCGATCACCTCGCGGACGCCGACAATGGCGACATCGAGATACCGCGTCGTCTCACGAAGCCTTTCGGCGGCTTGGCGGTATTCTTCGACCTTGAGGAGGCGGTCGAATGCGACTTTGCGTTCGGTCGCACCGTCGAGGAAGATTGCCGTAAAAGTGCCTTGCGGAACGCCGATCGCTTGACGGAAAAGTGACTTGAGATCGGTGCCTGGTTCTAATCCGAGGTGCTGCCAGAGGAACCGGAAGACCTCTTCTTTTTTATCTGCGATGCGAGTGTTAAGGCGGGGATCGGTGACGTGGTAACCGGCACCGGTGTCGCGATAGACGACGTATTCGCGTTCGTCGAGGCCGCTCTCGAAGGTCACGCGGACAGTCCCTTTCTTCTCTCCGCGTTTTATGAAATCTTCCTTTTTATATTCGAGCAGGTCGAACAGAGCCCATGCGACAGCTTCGATAATCGTAGTCTTGCCAGCACCGTTTTCGCCGGTGATGGCAGTGGTCCCGCGTGTGAAGTCGAAGCTGGCGGCGGCGTGAGATTTTATTTTCTCAAGCTCGATCCTGGAGATATGCATGGGCGCGTCGTGTCTGAAATTTCAGATCTCAAATTTGGAATTTGATATCTAATATTAAGATACTTTTGGGCAAAGAAAAAGAACGAGTATCTTGGTAATCAGCGCGTGGATTTAAGGCAAAGACGCCAAGTACGCAAAGCGAAGAAAAGTAGGATTTCACTCCCAATGTAAATTCGGTGATAATACTCTTATGAAGATCGAAGCAGGCGAATACGTGATCGTTATCTTGCACACGCCGAGGGAAAAGCTGTTTGGGATTTTGGACGAGATCAATGCTGCGGGCGTTTCGTTGCGTGGGATAGATCTCGGGTATTTCGAAGATTGGTGCCGCTCGATCGGTGCCGGCGAGCCACATTTGCCGATGAGCGATTATTTTCTGCCGATGTGGCGTGTCGAGCGGATCACGCGGGATGAAGGAAACGCGGATATGCAATCGCTTGCCGAGCAGTTTGAGCAGCGGACAGGGAAGCCGCCGGCGTTATTCTAGACTATTGCTTTTTGATGGTGATGCTGCCGTTGTTGGTAGTGAGCTTTAACGTCGCGTCGCCGCCGCCATTTATGGTGCCTTTGATACTTTTTACTGGCCCGGGCGTAATGTTCTCCTCGATCGTCTTGACGGGAAGATCGGATTGGAACGCACCAAAACCGTACGATGCAATAAGAAAATACTTTGAAGCCTGCGGAACGGTCAAACGAATAGACCCGTTCGACGTGCTTAATCCGTAAGTTCCTCCGTTCAATATCTCGCCTGCGTAGGCGACGGAGCCTGAGATCGAATTGACCTCGATCTGGCGATATTGGAGCTTTTGCATCGATACGGCTCCGCTATTTGTCTTTGCTTTGAAAATATCTCCGACTTCGCTCGGGCCTGCTTCGAAGACGACGATGTTGCCTGTGGTGCTGTCGAGCGACATCGGTCCCATCGATTCATCCACAGTGATATCGCCTTGTCCGGCGGATGCCATGATGCCGTTGGAGACGTTTCGCAGGTTGATGTCGCCGCCGATCATGCGTATGCCGACCTTGCGGACGCTGTCGATGGTGGTCCAGGCTTCCTGACCCTTGATATTGACGTTGGCTCCGACTGGCACTTCGATCTCGATCTCGTCGCCCCAGATGCATTCGCTCTGCGGCGCAGATTTTCCGGCGGTTTGAACCATACCGTTTAGCATTACCCAAACCGGCGTTCCTGTTTTCGGGCTGGTCTGCTGAACCTTGAAGCCAAATTTCGCTCCGTCTTTTACAAAGACGCGAAGCTCGCTGCGGTTCCAACCGTTTATCTTCAGATTGCCGCTCGTGACGCACATCGAGATGTTGACGCTGCTGTCGACCGCGATCGCCTTCTCAGAGGTCGAGCCGTCGGTTCGATAGGCGTAGGCCATCGGATAAGGCTTTGGCTCAGGGGCCTTCTTATCGTACTCTGCGGGTTTTTCGGGCGGCTCGACGGGCGAAGTTCGCTGTGCGGCGGCAGGGATCGCGGCGAAAAGCAATACAGCGATAGCGGTCAAACCAAATTGTTCAATAACTCTTCTCATCAAATTTCGGTGCCGTGTGCTATTTCAAACTAACGAGCAACTCCTCTTTCTGTGACACCGAATTCAAAAGGTCGATCTTGTTTTGGTACGACGAATATAGCACCTGTTTGGCCGAATCGTTCTTCGGGTTGCGTTTTACTTCGACACGCATTTTCTTGATTGCGTCATTGACGAGGGCCATATCGCGTTCGTAGGCGATGCGTTCGCCGGGGCGAAGGACGGAATCTTTCTGCGTATCGACTGTCTTTGCAAGGCTCGCAATCGTCCTCACATAGCTTTCTTCGCCAGGAAGGATCGCGGCGACCGTCGCTGAATTTCTTATACTAGGCTGTTTCTCGGTGATGATCGCGGCCATCGGGATCATGCGTTCGGCCCGCAACGGTGCTGAGGTTCGAACGGCCGTAGGAGTCGCTTCGTTAGAAGGACTTCCAACTGCTGGCGGCGTTCCTCCTGTCGATATTGGTTTCGCAACTGTCGGCGATCCGCTGACGACCGTATCGCTAACTGGCGAGGTCCGCGACAACCAAACAACCGAAACCAATCCAAGCACGATGATCAATCCACCGGCAGCGGCAAACGATGGGTTTAACAAGCTAACCGAAATAAATGCCCAAACCTTTGCCCAAAATGGTGCGTTCTCGCGTTCTGTTTCGATCTCGGCGTTGATCTTGTTCCAAAGACGCTGCGTCGGGACAAGCGTGTTAAATTCGCGTTCGAGTGCAGGGAATACGATGGCCGATTCGTCCTCAGCATTGGCGAGCATCAACGCACAATTGTCGCAAGCTGCGATATGGGCCGAGACTGCAGCGATACGGTCGTGAGCGAGCTCACCATCCATAAATGCCTGTATTATACCGATGTCTAAACACTCTTTCTTCATATCGTATCCTTCGAGGCCATGCCATAAAGTTTGGCAAACTCTTGTCTCGCCCGGGCGACGTATGTGCCGATGCTCGATTCATTCAATTCCAAACTGCCGGCGATCTCCTTGTACGAGAGGCCCTGCTGTTTGAGCAAGAGGCAACTTCGCAGCGGTTCCTTGATCTTATTGAGAGCACGGTAAATTTCGTTAACTCCGGCGTACTCTTCGTAATCTACTTCGACTGACGCGGCTTCGAATGCACCTGTTTCTTTGACGTAATTCTCGTCCCGCGTGTTCGCTCTAATGTTGCCGCGAACGGTATTGCGTGCAACATTTATCGCGACGCGAATAAGCCACGGCCGGAGCATTTCTTCGTCTGTGATGGAATCAAGATGTTTGTGCAGCCGCAGAAAGGTCTCCTGCGTTACATCTTCGGCGAGGCCGGCGTCTTGCACGACGGATCGTGCCGCGCGGAAGACGGTCCTGTGATGAAGCGTAAACGCTTCTTCAAACTCGATCTTCACACTAGCTGCCGACGTCGCTGTTTGTTCGGACATTATGTCCACAAATATTTGGCTACTCTCGTTCATTTCCAGCATCGAACATGCTCTTCAATCTAGATACACCGCAGCGTGTCTGTTTATGACAAGAATAACCCTAAAACCCAATTATTTTCAATGATCGAACGATGTCGGCAGGAAGCGTATCGGTGCCGTTAGCCGTTACGAAAAACGTGTGGCTGTCGTCCCTATGGTCAGACATACGCTCAAAGTGAAGCTCGGGTTCTGGATTCTTCTTGTTTGGCTCGATCAGGGCCAGTCGTCTAAGGCAATCGTAGAGATGGACGCGTCCCGAGCCGAACTCGGTTTTGTCGCCATCGATCGCAAGGCGAAACTCCGCTCGCACGTCAGAAAAATGCGTCAGGATCGATGCGGCGATCGCGACTCCGGATTCGAACCGTTCGGAGATCACGAGAGCTTTGCCGCTTTGTTCGGCGGACAATTTGTCGCGAAGCGAGAGTTTGGCGGGCTCGTCATTTTCGATAAGCCTGTCAAAGATCACGGTCACACGGCGTTCGTCTTCGGCGGCGAACTCGCGTACCGTCAGATGACTTGAACGGGCGGTTGCTTTCCAATCGACACGCCGCAGGTCGTCATTGGTCTGGTAATCGCGAAGTGCGAGCAGATCCTGGCCGACTCCGCGTTTGCTGGAAGTTAGCCGTCCTGCGTCGAGCGGCATTTCGCCGAGCTGCGAATTGAACGGCGCGATCTTTGGAAAGACGATCAGCTCAGTCTCGCGTGCGGGTAAACGTCGACGATGCCGGAAGAAGCCGAAAGGGAACCGCGTCGAGAGCTCGAAATTCTTGATAAGAAACCGGCCGCGATTTGGGAAAACGTAATCGATCTTGTTCTCGACGGTCTCGCGTCGCGGAACGTACGCAAAGTGGCCGAGCGTGCGTCGAACGGTCGGCGGGCGGCTGAGGCGTTTGGCAAGGAACGCGGGCAAGATGGCGTGAAGTTCATCAGCGGCTACCGACCGGTCGCGTTCGTTGCCGCGCACATCGGCCACGACCGAGAAGGCCGGAAACAGGCGTTTGCGGTTGCCAAGGCTGACTGTGATCGGCGTCGGTTCGCCCGCGAAGATCGATTCGGGAAACCGCATCTTAACGTCGAGCTTTTTGAGACAAATACTGCCCGCAAAGAATCCCACGACCATCGCCGCAACCAAAAACGAGAGCACCAGAAAGAGCAGATTATTGCCCGTGTTCCAAGCCGAAAACCCAACGACGACGATGAGCACGATCATCACCGCACCGCCGGTCGTAAATTCGAACGGCAGATTCATCTGCGCCGCCTCGCGTCCGGCATTCCTCGCCAGCGGCGGCACGACGAAAACCAGTATCAGCAGCACAAACACGAGCGAGATACCCGCCGTAATTCCAGCAAGCTGCACATCGCCGGTCTCGTGTGCATAGAGCGTCAGACCAGCCAGAGCTAGTCCGCCAAAAACCACAACCAAACCCATCGCCGCGTTACGCAGGTCGCGGAAGCTGAACAATTGAGCGAGGTTTTTGAGGTTCATGAAGGTTTAAGAATTTTGCCCGCGAAATACGCTAAAACCGCGAAACCAGACAAGTCCTTTTTTTAACGTCCTTTCGCGTATTTGGCGGGCAAATCAAATCGGAACGCTTACCTTCATCAGGATGTCCTGCAGTATCTGCTCGGCTTCGCGAGTCTGGTGGCGGAGGGCACCGGCACGGGCCGCGATGATTATGCGGTGCGCGAAGCACGGGACGACTAGGCGTTTGATGTCGTCGGCGATGCAGTAATCGCGCCCTTCGATGAGAGCAAGTGCCTGTGCGGACCGGAACAGAGCGAGCGTTCCGCGTGGGCTGATACCGAGTTCGAGCAGGTCGGAACGGCGGGTCAGATCGACGATCTGGAGCAGATAGTCTAGCAGCGCGTCGTCAAAACGAACCTGCGAAACCTTTGTCTGCAGCTCGATGACCTCGTCTCGTGTCATAACTGGCTGGACGAATTCGAGCGGATTTACCGTTTCGCGGTCGCGGAGCAGTTCGCGTTCGTCGTCGAGGCTCGGATACCCGATGTGCAGCCGAAGCATGAAGCGGTCGAGTTGCGATTCGGGCAGCGGATACGTGCCGTGATGTTCGGACGGATTTTGCGTGGCGACGACGATAAACGGTAGCGGAAGACGCCGCGAGACGCCCTCGACGGTCACTTGTTCTTCGGCCATTGCCTCCAGCAGGGCGGATTGCGTCTTTGGCGTCGAGCGGTTGATCTCGTCGGCGAGGACAATATTCGAAAAGATCGGCCCGCCTTTCCATTCGAATTCGCCGGTGCGTTGATTAAACACCGACAGCCCGATGACATCCGACGGCAGCAGGTCTGACGTGAACTGTATCCGCTGAAAAGACAGTTCCAATGCACGAGCGAGGGCATTGGCGAGCGTCGTTTTGCCGATGCCGGGGACGTCTTCAATGAGAAGATGGCCTTTAGCGAGCAGGGCGATCATGGCGAATTTTACGGTCTCGCTTTTGCCCTTGATGACCCGTTCGATCGCGGTTTGCAGATCGGCGATCTTGGCGGCGGTGCCGGTGCCGGTCACGATGGCTGTCTCTCCGTTAGTTGTCGTTACCCAATCTCTCATACAAGGATGCGAACCGTCCGGCTCAAATAATATTCTAACTGATTAGACACAGCCGCTGCATAAAAAAGTTGCGTCCACTTTCTCGTCGATTGAAATTACCACCAAAACCAACTAAAATTTTGAAACTAAACACGCCGCATTTCGTGTTGATACGCGGACGGTATATTGTATCTATATGAAGAATCTACGACGAGCCTCGCGCGACCAACGCGGATTTAACCTGATCGAATTGATGATCGTGATCGCCATCATCGGACTGCTGATCGCCGTCGGCGGCTACGGCTGGTCGGCGATGATGAAATCCGGCAACGAGACGGCCGCCGCCCAGACGATGGACAAATTACGCATCTTTCAGGCACAGTATGGCGCCAAAAACCGTGGTAAATTTGCCCCGAATTTTGACGAACTGATCAAATCTGTTGGCCTCGACGAGAGCTTTAAGGGCGAACGACCGGTCGTCAATGGCTACACCTTTTCGATGACCGTCGAAGAGCAATCGGCCAGCAAGCCCGCGTTTTACTCTATCAACGCCGATCCGCAGGTGTCGGAGGGCGTCACCGCGACGGGCAGCATCCACTATTACACCGATTCGTCCATCGGAACCATCAAACGGACCGACGAAAATCGCCAGGCAAAGGCCGACGATCAGGCACTGTAACACACCAAAAGCCGTCTTAGCTCAGTGGTAGAGCACTCGCTTCACACGCGATAGGTCACAAGTTCAAATCTTGTAGACGGCACCATCTACAACAAGTGAACTTTAAAGGTCATCCGGCGGCAAAGAACTCAGGGCTTTTATAAGTGCGAGTTGAAGATCGTTTACGGCCTTGACCGCTTGAGTGCTTGGGGTTGCATCGGCGTCCTGGAGCAGATCGAGCGACTGAGTAAATGCAACCGCCAAACGAGATACTGGAAATTCGGACATCGCTAACGACATGCCCGGTTTAGGCGCCGCTCCGTTAAGCAGTAATTTCAATTTTGTTATCTGCGGGCTCGTTGGGCTGGTTCTCTCTAGGTCGGCGATCTCCCTCTGAATTCGTTCCGCAAGGCGTTTGGCTCTACCTATTCCTTGGTAAGCAAGGAGCGACAGATCGTATTGTTGCTTCAAACCGGCAGCCGAAGTTTTGATGCGCGGGTCGATGCGAACGGTGAGTTTCTGCGTGTAGCTTTTGTCATCGACCGTCAGTTTTAGCGTGTAAACGCCTGGCAAAACGGCCGGACCCTGCGGCGTCCATGGTGTGTCTTTATAAATCGCCGAGATCGGCAGATCGAAACCATCGGACGGCGGATTTGGCAGCAAAAGATCCCATACGAAACGCTGCATTCCGGCTTCGTTTTTGAGCGGTTGGAATGGCCTGATCCAATAATCTGGTGGATTGATCTTGCTTGTATCGGCGGCAAGCGGTTTGTCTTCACTCGTGAATTTACGGACGAATCGGCCCGCCGGGTCGTAAATATCGAGTACGATCGGAGTTTTCGACGGCTCTTTCAGATAATAATTTATGATCGCTCCGTCCGGCGGATTTTGGCCCGCTGGTTCCTCTGGCGGAAATGGCGTGTCGGTGTGCATGCTGCGTTTTACACGCGTCGCTCTCTGCGGAGCGAGGAGCGTTGCATTTGTTGTTTTCGTAGAATTCAATTGCCGCAGCGGCGTGATGTCGTCGAGTATCCAAAACGAACGCCCGTGCGTGCCGACGACGATATCGTCGTCCTTCACGACCAGATCACGGATCGATGTCGCGGGCATGTTGAGTCGCAGCGGCTGCCAGTTTTCCCCGTCGTCGATCGAGAAATAAACAGCCTGTTCGGTGCCGCAATAGAGCAATCCCTTGCGAATCGGATCTTCGCGGACGGCATTTACAATGCCGCCGTCGGGAATGCCTTTCACTATCTCTTTCCAGGTCTTGCCGCCGTCGTGCGTTCGCAAAATATGCGGACGTAGATCGTCGAGACGGAATGTGTTTATCGCGGCATATGCGGTATTTCCGTCGAACCGTCCGGCGTCGATGAGCGATACCTTGGCCCACGATTTCAACTGCCGCGGCGTAACGTTTTGCCAGTTTTTGCCGCCGTTTTTGGTAACATGAATTAGGCCGTCGTCGGTTCCGGCCCAGATCTTGTTTACGTCTTTGTACGACGGAGCGACCGTGTAAACCACGCCCCGCCGCGGCATCGTTTCCATTTCTTTGGTCGCGTAAATGCCGACGTTTGCGGGCACATCCCATTTTTCCCGTGACAGATCGGGGCTGATCACGGCCCAGCTTTGCCCGCCGTTCATTGTTTTGAAAATGACATTTCCCGCGTAGAACAAACTCTTTTTATCGACCGGCGAGAATATTACTGGAGCGGTTCGCAGAAACCGATATTTGCCTGTGCGAACCGCTTCGGGAGCAATATTTTGTACGTGCCGCGTGCGGCGGTCAAAGCGGATGAGCTTACCGCCGTAGATGATATTTGGATCGATCGGGTCGGGAGCAACGTATCCATATTCCTCGACGCCAATCGTTTCCCAATCCCACGCTCCGATCGCACCGGTACGGCCTCGCGACGATACACACGCCGAACCGCTCTCTTGCTGTCCGCCGCAGACCGAGTATGGATATTGGTTGTCCGTGATGACGTGATAAAACTGCGCCGTCGGCTGGTTATACCAGCTCGACCACGTTTCACCGCCATTGACCGTGATCGTCGCGCCCTGGTCGGTCGCGAATAGCATGATGTCCGGTGTATTCGGATTGATCCATATTCGGTGATAATCGTCGCCGCCCGGAGAGCCTTTGAAACGCGTAAAGGTCTTGCCGCCGTCGGTCGATTTGTGCGAGGCGACATTGGCGACAAAGATCGTTTCCGGATCGGTCGGATGAACACGCAATTCCGCAAAATCGCTCCCGCGTCCCCATAAACGGGGATCGCCATTGACGAGTTTCCAACTTTCGCCTCCATCAACAGATGAATAAATACCGGCGAATTTCGGCTGAGCATCGACAGTTGCATAGAGCCGTTTCGGATTTGAACGCGAGATCGTAAATCCGATACGTCCCAACCCCTGCTCGATCGTCGGCAGGCCGTTGGTCAGTTTTTTCCACGTTTCGCCGCCATCGGTCGATTTGAATAGGCCGCTCTCGTTGCCCTGCCAAGCTCCGTTTTCCCAAGGCCCTTGGCGTCCTGCCCACATGTCGGCGTAGACGATCTTCGAGTTTTTCGGGTCGATCTCGACCTGCATTGCACCGGTGTTTTCGTCTTTGTAGAGCACGCGTTGAAACGATTTTCCGCCATCTTTCGAGCGATAGATGCCGCGTTCATCGTTAGGGCCGTATGGGTGACCTAGAACGGCGACAAAAAGACGATTTTCGTCCTCAGGATCGACCGCTATTGACGCGATCTGCTGGCCTTCGCGAAGAGCGAGATGCGTCCACGTCGCACCGCCGTCGGTCGATTTGTACATCCCGTCGCCGGTCGAAAGATCAGGTCGCTGCAGCCCTTCGCCGCTGCCGACGTAGATGACATTGGGATTTGACGGAGCGATCGCGATGTCGCCGATCGAGCCGGTTGGCTGGTCGTCGAATATCGGTTTCCAAGTGCGTCCGGCATCGGTAGTTTTCCACACACCGCCATTATTCACGCCGATGTAAAACACATTCGGCTGCGAAGGAATGCCGACCGCACCGACAGTTCGCCCGGCGCGAAATGGCCCGATCATCCGCCACATCATACTTTGGTAATATGAGGGGTCAACTGTCTGAGCGCGGGCTAAGGCCCCCAAAAAACACACGGCGACGATGGCCAAAGGAAAAGTGCGGCGAACCAGCGTTATTGCGGACATTAGAAATCTCCTTGTGGATCAGATTCAGTTGCCACAAATATATCCGAGATATCATAAAATCGGAAACGCGTTGAATAGGAACAAAAAAGCCGCCCCATTTTTAGGACGGCGCTTGTTAAAAACTAAAACCCAAATTAAACGACATACTTTTTAGCGTCAGCATCCGAAATGACAAACGCATAACTTGGCTTTTTAGGCGGCGTCGGCTGTGGGGTTGGTTTGGGTTTGGTGCCTGGGTTTACGACGGGCGGATCCTTTGGCGGGCGGTCTTGGTCTTTTTGAGCCGAGGCTGCAACAGTCAGGCCGACCGTCATCACACATGCAAATAATATTTTTTGTAATACTCTCATCATCTTAATTTGCTCTCTCCTCTCGTTTTAACGCTTTTCGGGGAAAGAGGGAAAGTGCGTCCGCTTTTACATAGGCAATCTCAATGCCACAGACGATGTTTCGACGCTATGCACACTAAAATGGTTGGCAGACCATTCGAACCGCCCGTTTTCGTTTACAAAACCTTACGTTTTCGGCTAGTTTTATACGAAATCGTGAAAACATCAATCATTTTTGTGGCATTTTTCTGCTAAGAGGCGGTTGGTGTTTAAAAAATGGCATAATTGAACGATGAACGAAACCCCAAACGGCACCGATCGGATGCTCTCGATACTCGTTGTGGTTGCAACCATTGCGACGATCATATTTAATGCCCTCGCGGGCACCGGGCGGCTCAACGGCGTGATGACGAACGCGGTGTCGGACAAATATCCGACCGTTGTGACGCCTGCCGGTTACGCGTTTTCGATCTGGGGTCTGATATATTTTGGGCTGATCGCGTTTACGGTCTATCAGCTGTTGCCGTCGAAACTCGAGCGTCTGCGTTCCGTTCGGCTTTTGTATATTGTGAGTTGTGTGCTGAATTGCGCATGGCTGTACGCGTGGCACAGTTATGCGATCGGGATTTGCGTAATTCTGCTATTTGCACTGCTCGCGACGCTGGCGGTGATAAATATTAAGCTAAAAACCGCGGAATCAGCCCGTGATGCATTATTTACAAAGGCTCCGTTCGGTATCTATTTTGGCTGGGTGACGGCGGCGTCGATCGTTAATTTAGTAATTTATCTGAGATCGATCGACGTGCAAATGTCGGCATCGGCCTGGAATACGCTCGGGTGCATATTTATTGCGGCGGCTCTCATCGCAGCCTTGATCGTGCGTGTAAAGCTCCGCAATTTCCTATATCCGCTTGCCGTCGCGTGGGCCGCGACCGGCATCGCCGTAGAGCAGCAGGGCAACACCGCGATCATCCTCACGGCGGCGATCTGCGTGATAGTCTGCCTCGTCGTCTCGATCAGCTTCGTTATGGACCTGAAAAGCACAACTCATGAATAACGGCAAAATATGCGTCTCAGTCTGCGCCGAAACCGCCGACGAAATGATCGCTAAGATCAAAAAGGCGGAGCAATTCGCTGATGTGATCGAGGTGCGGTTTGATTGTTTGCGGAAAGAAGAGATGGAACTGCTTTTACTTCCGAGAACTTATCCGGGCCCTGCGAACAGGATCGTTGAGTCGACAACCATACCGATAATCTCGACATTCCGACCGAGAGAACAAGGCGGTTGGCGTGACCTTTCAATGGAAGAAAGATTCGACTTTTGGCGCAGTGGACATGAAACGGAATATTGCGACATAGAGGACGAAGAAATTCTAGACGATGCCGGGGGCTGGCTTTGGGATACACGAATTAGTTCCTTCCATGACTTTGACGGAACCCCTGACAATCTTGAGGCGATCTTTGATCGATTCGTTCAAATAGATTCCCAGGCCGTGAAAATCGCTATTACCGCGAAAGATGCCTCGGACGCAATTCCTATTTGGAATTTGCTGAATCGAGCATTGAATTACGGATCAAGAGTGCGCCCGAAAGTAATTCCGATTGCGATGGGCGACGCGGGCAAATGGACACGCATACTCGGCCTCGCTCATGGGGCATTTATGACCTACGCGTCGCTCGAATCGGGTGATGAGACGGCTCCGGGACAGGTGACGACACGCGATCTTGTTGAAGTCTATCGCGTCAAGGAACTTGACAGGGACACACAGGTCTTTGGCGTTATCGGCGATCCTGTCGCTCAGTCTTTGTCGCCGTATATGCACAATCGGGCGTTTGTCGAAAAAGGCGAGAATGCGGTATTTCTTCATCTGCTGGTAAAGAATCTCGACGAATTCATGCGTCGAATGGTCAAGCCCGAGACTCGCGAGGTCGAGCTAAACTTCGGCGGTTTTTCCGTTACGATGCCGCACAAACAGGCGATCATGCGGCACCTCGACGCCATTGATCCGACGGCGAAAGCGATCGGTGCCGTCAATACCGTAAAGATCACTGATGGCAAACTCACCGGCTATAACACCGACGCTCACGGATTTATCATGCCGTTGAAGGCAAAATTTGGCGATTTGAGAGATGCCCGTGTTGCTGTCTTTGGAGCCGGAGGCGCGGCGAGAGCCTGTGTTTATGCCTTGAAACAGGAAGGTGCGGACGTCACTGTTTTCGCCCGCGATGCGGCGAAGGGAGCGGCGTTGGCCGATGAATTTCGAGTGGAAGTCTCGGAGATTTCAAATCTCAAACCTGAGATATCAAAATCCGAATCTGAAATTTCAGATCTCAAATTTGAAAGTTCAAATGATCAAGCCTCGCAACCCAAGGACCAAAAACCAAAGACCGAAGACCAAAGACCAGAGGGCATCCTTTCAGATTTCGACATCCTCGTTGACGCGACCCCGCTCGGTATGAAAGCCCCGTTCGAAAATGATTCGCTCTTCACAGCCGATGAGCTTAATGGGCTGAAATTTGTCTACGATCTGGTAACAAAAACCACTGACACACCACTGATCGCTGAAGCAAAAAAGGCCGGAATTCCATCGACCGGCGGGCTTGATATGCTGATCGCACAGGGCTGCAAACAGTTTGAGATATGGACCGGGCTTGAGGCTCCGGCGGAATTAATGCGAGACTCACTGGTGGCACGTATGCCAAAATGAAGAGGATGAATGTAGAAGCGTTAAATTGCCCAAATTGCGGCGGCGGCGTCGAGAGCGATCGGACGCAGTGCGAGTTTTGCCGCTGTCGGTTGAAGACAATGGCGTGTCCGTCGTGTCTTGGGTTGATGTTCGAAGGCTCGAAATTCTGTGGCCATTGCGGTGCGAGAGCGGTTGAGACCGCGATTGTGGATGAAGCTAAACTCGGCGATTGCCCTCGATGCAAGATCAAACTCAGCCTTTTACAGATCGGCGTGACGAAGATGCGGGAATGCGAACGTTGTGATGGAATGTGGGCCGATGTCGAGACATTTGAGCACCTTTGTTCACGCGGCGAGGAACGATCGGCGGTGCTCGGGTTTCTAGGGGAGCGAAACCGGACGGTCGAGCCTCTAGCGACAATCAGTTACGTTCCGTGTCCAGATTGCAGGAATCTGATGAATCGCAGCAATTTTGCCAAAGCCTCGGGCGTGATCATTGACATCTGCAAACAGCACGGCGTTTGGTTCGACGCTGGCGAATTGCCGCGGATCATCGAATTTATTCAAAAAGGCGGTATGGACCTGGCACGAAAACGAGAAAAAATGGCGATCGACGCCGAACGCGTCCAGTTAAGAGACGAACAACGCAAATTCGGAATTCAGAATCGAAGACTCGATATGAATATCGCCAATCAGGGCGACGACACAGGTGGAATAAAGGGATTCCTGGCAAACTTATTTGATTAGGAACTTATGAAAAGGTCGATCGGTCGAGTTGTTTTGTGTGCGTTGGCCGCGGTATGCCTGTCGCAAGCGGCGCTTGCGCAAACAAAACAGTGGGACGCGAAGCGAACGTGGGTGTTCATGGTTTGTCTTGTCGAATGGAAAGATTCGGCTACTTGGGCGTCATTTCCGCAAAAGGACCGCAAGGATATTGTGCTTCGCGAAACATTGAAGAGTCGAGGCGTTCC
>JANLTF010000454.1:0-2120 GCA_031362825.1 Acidobacteriota bacterium
AGAGTTTTGTGTGAAATTATTTATGAGAAATAAGAGAGCCCACCCGCTCACGCAGGTGGTTCTGACTTATTCATTTACCATCACCTCGACCGGATCGATAGCCGAAGCTCGCCATGCGGGATAGAGTGCTCCGATGAGGCTGCCGCCGACGGCGATGGCGACGGCCCAGAGGGCCCATCGGAGGCTGAATTCGAATGCTAGTTCGAACTGACGGCTGATGATCTGCGAAGCGAGAAACGACACAAGAAATCCTAGTAAAATGCCTAGAACGCCTATCATCAGGGCCTCGCCCTCGATCGTTTTGATGATGAACGAATGCGACGCGCCGAGTGATTTGAGGATGCCGATCTCTTTGCGGCGTTCGGTGATGGTCGTGTACATCGAAAGCAGAACGAAGATCGTCGAGACAAACGCACCGAGACCGACGAGAACTTTGAGAAACGTATTGAGCCCCGGAATTCGGTCGCCGGCGTCGATGATGAGTTCGCTGGTGATGTTGATCTTATTGCCCGGAAGAGCTTCGTTTATTTTTGCTGCGATAGCGTTAACATCGGATCCGTCGATTACTTTGACGAGGATGTAGGTGCATTTATTGGGCGCCTCGAGAGCGGATTGCAGAGCCGCGAGCGACATTTTGATACGGGCACCTGACGGCGGTTCGAATACGCCGACAACCTTGTAATGTTTGTCGCCAAATACATCGACGGTGTCGCCGAGGCTGACCTTTTCTTCGCGCATTTGCCGATCGTCGAGAATTACTTCGTCTTCCGCAGCCGGCGCACGTCCCGTGGTGAGCCGCATTTCATTCATGTCGGCAAACTCAGCCCAGGGCACGCCGTCGATCTGCTGTATGCCCCAACGCCCTTTCGAACTCGCAGAAATATAGCGCCCGACAGGCACGACGGACTTTACGCCTTCGATCTGTTTTAGGCGTTCAACGTAGCCGACGCTGACGTTCATATTCGAGCTCGTCGTTTCCATTCCACCGGCTCGTGCGAAGACGATCTCAGCTTTCCAGTTCGACGCACGCTTTGCCATGTCGTTGGTCATTCCGCGAGCGAGCCCGGTAAACAAAACGACCAAAACCACGCCAAGAGCTACGCCGACAACGCTGATCAGCGTGCGGATAGGTCTAACCTTGAGATTTGCGAATACGAGTTCAAGCATCTGTTAATGGAATATAGTCAAAAGACTTAGCGGCCGCAATATCGGTGAACAGTTCGTTTCGCGTTTGAAAATCTTCGTACATCCAATCGTACGTCTCAAGCAAACGGTCGGTCGAACGCTCGCGTGTGTTTTCGCTCGCGGTGACGAGGGCATTCGCGACCTTCTTTTCTCGCAATGAGGCATCGCTGACGATCTCGCGAACGGCGGCGGCGAAGTCTTCGCCGTTTGGTTCGACGAGCCAGGCGTTTTCGTTGCTTGCGTATGACAAAATGCCGCCGGCGTTTGGTGCGAGCGTTGGGACGCCCGATGCCATCGCTTCGAGGGGTGCGATGCCGAATGGCTCACGAGGGTTTGGGTGAACGAATACGTGAGCATTCGCATAAAAGCCGGCGAGCAGATCCTTGTCTAGATGGCCGAGTTGGATGATCTTTCCCGGAGCGTGTCTGTCGCCTTGTTTTTGCAGCCAATCGCTTTGCGGGCCGGCACCAGCGACGAGAAGGCGAAAATCGTGATCGGTTTCATTCGATAAGATCTTCATCATATCGACGAGCAGGCCGATATTCTTCTCCGGCGACAAACGTCCGGCGTATAGCAAAATAGTAGCTGTTTCGGGAATGTCAGCAAGCTTTCGCATCTCCGCTCGGATCTCGTCGGACTTTCGATCAGGTGAATACTGGGCTATATCGACGCCGCGAGGACAGACAAAGACTCGTTCGGATACGGCAACACGAGGTGCTCTGAAAAACCGCCAGCACGCATTTAAGAACCATTCAAAACGACGCGGATTTTTTTCTTTCGATAGCGAATTATAAAACTCCTCGGCTGTATAGGTCGAATTTGCGATGTGATAATCGAAATTCGGCATCGTGTAATTGCCGATCACCCGGCGGGCGAACCATTTGGCGAGCGATCCGCCTGACAAAAACGAGCCGATGTTGTCGTCCATCCGTTCA
>JANLTF010000463.1:0-2504 GCA_031362825.1 Acidobacteriota bacterium
CTAACACAAATCCGACAATATTGACGAATATGAAAAGGCCGACCTCGAAGGCAAACTGCGCCGCCGCCTTAAAACCTGTTCTCACCCACGGCTGGGCATAAACCAGCTTGAGCGCAAAGAAAAGGTAGATCAACGCGATGACGTAGTAAGCGATGCGGCTCGCGACAAAAAAGGTGCTTTGACCGGAGATAAGATATATGACAGCGACCACGCATTTCGCGAGAAAGTCGAAGCTGTAAAAGTGGAGGGAAAATATCAGGTGCTCGACGTAATAGCGGCCAGTCCCGCGATAAAGAAGCATCAGAAAAAGTCCCGACGCAAGCACACTGGCAAACCTGAAAAAGCCGGCATATTTGGCGGCCTTCTCCTGAACCATCACGGCAAGTACGTGCACGTCTTCGCCCTTTCGTTTGGCGAGCTCGACCATATATGGCCGGGCCTCGTTCTCCTGTACGCTGCCACCGCCCGCTGAGGCGAGGGCTCCCCACGCGAACAGAAAAAACAGGGCTGAGACCGTCAGATAGATCCGTATTGGATTTAAATAGACTCCCTTTCGCCCGGCAAGGTAAGCTTGAGTAAGCTGGCCGGGCTTGGCTAAAAGGTGGCCAAAGGTGCGCAAGATCTTATTGGAATCGAGGTGCGTTATCTCGTGAATCAGATGGCTAAAAAAATGCCCGACCGCAAACTCGTGCTTGTCGATCCGCTTTTGGCCGCACTCAGAGCAATACATGGACGCGAGAGTCGCACCGCAGTTCGGACAGAGGTCGTCCACTATTTCAGTTGTCTGATCTTCTGACATCATGCCGATTGATTATGCCTGATAGCCGACAAAATGTTTAGCCATGTCGTTCGCTCAGGATAGGTCATCGATGTGAATTGCGAATTAGCATCTCGCCCATTTTTTGATGAATGATGTTGACGGCCTTGAGCGGGCGGAGCATTACCTTGAATTCGATGATCTTTCCGTCGCCATTCCATCGGATCATATCAACGCCGTTGACGATAATGCCGTCGATCTCCGTCTCAAACTCAAGCACTGCGTCACTCTCGCCGACAACCTCGCGGGCGTACCGGAAACTGTCGTTGCCAAACACGCGCAATGCCGCCGTCAGATACATTGTCGTGATCTGTTTTCCGATCTGCGGCGTATGCACGACCGGCGAATAGAACACGACATCATCAGCGAGCAATTCACCAAGACCGCTGGCGTCACGAGTTCGGACAATATTATGCCATTTTTCGATAGGTTTCATATTGTGACGTGTTTGTTACCAGGGCGTTTCTTGCCATTTGACTGAATGATTACTATTCCATAGCTCTTGCGTGTACCACCGGATATCGCAAAAGCGGTTGTCCGAAGTGAGCCAGTCATGGATTTGAAATGAAGTGTTCGAAACAATCAACCATCGAGATAGTGATTCTCCTACAAAGGAAAATTCCACAGGATGAAAGCTGTCCTCAAACCAAGCATACGAGAAAGATGTCTTTTCGCCGTTTGAAGACATCGGTGTGAACCTATAAGTGACGTACTCGTTCTCTTGTGCGCGTAGGTGACGTTGAAACTCAGTAGCAAGGGCGATTTCTGACAGCAGTTTATCGGTAGGGTCGGCAACATCGAAGGTTACATGGTTGCGAGCAACAGGCTTGATACCGGACACCGCCATATCTGCAAGATGGCTTAATCCGCCTTCGGCTAGTCTTCGGAGAACATCTTTATCTTCACCCTTGTATCGAATACACTCCAACTCAGCGCTATAGACCACTCGAATCATTTGATTCAGGTCACTCTTATTTTGCGGTTGTCGCTTTACGTAGCAGTGACCCTGCTCGTCATATGCAAACATTCCTGGCGCTTCTGATGAAGGAACATCGCACGCCGTACAACAGCCGTCACATACGTAAAACGGTCCCGGTGCATTAAGTTTGTGTGGCATTTCGACTAAACTCATATGCTGCTATTCCATATTCCTCAATCGCAATCTCAACGCCTGAAGCTTAATAAACCCTTCCGCATCGTGCTGGTCGTAGGCTCCGGCGTCGTCTTCGAACGTGACGACGCGTTCGCGGTAGAGGGAATTGGGCGATTTGCGGCCCGTGACGGTGACGTTGCCTTTGTAGAGCTTTAGCCGAACATCGCCGTTCACGACCTCCTGCGTTTGATCTATCATCGATTTGAGGATCTCAAATTCGGGTGCGAACCAGAATCCGTAGTAGATCGACTCGGCGAATTTGGTACCGAGGCTGTCTTTCAGACGAGTGACCTCGCGGTCCATGGTGATCGATTCGAGTGCGCGGTGTGCGGTGTGCAATATCGTGACGCCGGGCGTTTCGTAAACGCCGCGTGATTTCATGCCGACGAAGCGGTTTTCTACCAGATCGACGCGGCCAATGCCGTGTTCGCCGCCGATATAGTTTAGCTTGGTCAGCAGATCGACCGCGCCATATGTTTCACCGTTGATGGCAACGGGCCCGCCTTTTTCGAAGGTAAGCGTTATCTCTTCGGC
>JANLTF010000466.1:0-6047 GCA_031362825.1 Acidobacteriota bacterium
CGAGTTTTAAGCGCCTTAGATTCGATGCAGCCGCTTCCAATGTTTCGTCTTTCTTGCAGAAACAGAACCTGACCATTTGCGAGCCGAGCCTTGAGTCGTGGTAAAAGGACGAGCCGGGCACGACGGCAACGCCGATCTCGCGGATGAGGTGTTTGGTGAATTCGATGTCGTTGGCAAATCCAAAATCCGAGATGTCGGCCATGACGTAATACGCACCCTCGGGAAAGTCGCATTTGAAACCGACATTTTTCAGAACAGGCACGATAAAATCGCGCTTCTTTTGATAGTCACGCTGCAGTTCGTCGTAATAGCTCTGCGGCAGACTTAGTGCGTATGCACCTGCGTGCTGCAGCGGATTGGCGGCACCGACGGTAAGGAAATCATGCACCTTACGGATCGCCGATGTGATGTCCGGCGGAGCGATGCAATAGCCGACACGCCACCCGGTGACCGAGTATGTTTTCGACAACGAATTGACGACCACAGTTCGCTCACGCATCCCTTCGATGTTGGCCATGCAAACATGATCGAGCGGGTCGATCTCGGGCTCGGTGTCGTAGATGATGTGTTCGTAGATCTCGTCGGTAAAGCACAACGCATCAAACTCTTTGCACAGCTCGGCGATGAATTCGAGTTCACTCTTTGTAAAAACCTTGCCTGTCGGGTTGTTCGGATTGCAGATGATGATCGCTTTCGTTCGTTCGTTAAATGCGGCCCGCAACTCTTCGCGGTCGAAGATGAAACCGTTGTCCGTCCGATATAACGGGACGTGCCGCGGCGTCGCGTCGGACAAAATGGCGTCGGGAGCGTAATTTTCGTAAAAAGGCTCGAAAACGATAACCTCTTCGGTCGGATCGACGGTTGCCATCATCGCCGCGATCATCCCTTCGGTCGAGCCGCACGTGACCGTGATCTCAGTCTCAGGATCGACATCGAGCCCGAGAAAATCCATCGTCTTTTTTGCGATCGCATCGCGAAAACTCTTTACGCCCCACGTGATCGCATACTGATTATGATCCGCCGCGATCGCCTCCATCGCTTTCTGCTTGATATCGTCAGGCGCCGCAAAATCCGGAAACCCTTGCCCCAGATTCACGGCCCCATACTTCACCGCCTCACGAGTCATCTCGCGAATGACCGATTCGGTAAACGAAGCTGCTTTTCGGGAAATGCGATTTTTGGAGATCTTTGGTTGGCTCATAAGAGAATTTAACCACAGATGAACGCGGATTTACACAGATAATTTGATTCTAATCGTCGAAACCGGTTGGATTTGCCTGATGCCACGCCCACGCGCTTTCGATGATCTTTTCGAGTTCGGCATATTTCGGATCCCAGCCGAGAACTTCGCGAGCTTTGGCGGCGTTGGCGACGAGTTTTGACGGGTCGCCTGCTCGGCGTGGTGCAATAACAGTTTTTATCTCACGGCCGGTGACGCGGCGGGCGGTTTCGATGACTTCGTTTACAGAATAGCCGCTACCGTTGCCGAGGTTGATGCATTCAGATGACTTGCCGGAACGCAGATGATCGAGTGCCAGCAAATGTGCCTGGCTGAGATCAGAAATGTGAATATAGTCGCGGATCGCGGTTCCATCGGGCGTCGGGTAATCGTCGCCAAAGATCGAAACGTGCGATATCTTGCCCTGGGCGACAAACAAAACAAGCGGGATGAGATGAGTTTCCGGGTCGTGATCTTCTCCGCAACTGCCGGCGGCGCCGCAGGCGTTGAAATATCTCAGAGCTACATATTTTAGGCCGTAAGCGAGATCGTACGTTTCAAGAGCCCGCTCGATCATGAACTTCGTCCAGCCGTACGGATTTGTCGGGTGCTGCGGATGCTTTTCGTCGATCGGTACGTATTGCGGCTCGCCGTAGGTGGCACAGGTTGAGGAAAAAACGAATTTCTTGACGCCGCGTTCCATCAAAATCTCGAGCAAATTTAGAGTCTCTATGAGATTATTTTGAAAGTACTTTTGCGGATCGTCGACCGATTCGCCGACGTAAGCGTACGCGGAGAAATGCATACAAGCATCGATCTCGTGTTCGGACAGAACCCGGCGGACGAGTTCCTTGTTGCCGACAGTTCCCTCGTAAAACGGTACTTCTTTATGTATTGCATCGCGATGGCCATAGACGAGATTATCGATCACGACGGGCGATTCGCCGCGTTTTCTGAGGTCTTCGACGGCGACACTGCCGATGTATCCGGCTCCGCCTGTTACGAGAATTGCCATTTTATTTTTCAGCCGCGACCGCTTTGCCGTTCATTGAGATGCTGGCCTCGGGTAGGAATTTGTTAAAGATGCGTCGAACCTCGAATTCGTCTTTGGACGCGACCGCAGCCTGAAACGCCGTCAATATTTGCGCAACCTCTTCTTTCGAATAAGTTGCGATCTTGCCGATAAAGATCTTCGGGTTGCGTGTTTTGAGCAGATTTTCGCCCGTTATTTCGAGTTCCTCAAACAGTTTTTCCCCGTTTCGAATCCCAGTAAACTGAATGTCGATATCTTCGTACGGAGTGAGGCCAGAGAGACGGATCATGTCTTCGGCGAGGTCGAGTATCTTGACGGGCTGGCCCATATCGAGGATAAATATCTCGCCGCCCTCGCCCAAGGCACCGGCCTGCAAAACGAGCTGCGACGCCTCGGGAATGGTCATAAAGTAGCGCGTCATTTCCTTGTCCGTAACGGTGATCGGTTCGCCTTTTTGGATCTGCTCGCGAAAGATCGGCACCACCGAGCCTGCCGAGCCTAGTACGTTGCCAAACCGGACGGCGATGTAATTAGTCGGATAAATATCGTCGAGTTCCTGCACGACGATCTCGGCGATTCGTTTCGACGCTCCCATGATCGAGGTCGGGTTGACGGCCTTATCGGTCGAGATCATTACAAAATCGACGACGCCAAATTCCCCGGCGAGCGTCGCCAATTGCCGCGTCGCGAAAATGTTGTTCTTTACGGCCTCGGCCGAATTGACCTCCATTAGCGGCACGTGTTTGTGCGCGGCCGCGTGGAAAATAACCTCGGGCCGAAATTGCTCAAATATCTCGCGCATCCGCGATTCATCACAAACGTCGGCGATCAGCGGAACACATTTGACGTCAGCAAAATCGCGAGCCATCTCACGGCCTATCTGAAACAGGAAAAACTCGGCACGCTCGACCAGCAGTATCTGCTTCGGCTGATAGTTTGTGATCTGCCGAACCAGTTCCGAACCTATCGAGCCGCCAGCACCGGTGACCATGACTGTCTTGCCAGACAGGAATTCGTGTAGATTCTCATCGTCAAGATCGACCGGATCGCGGCCCAAAAGGTCTTCGATCTGCACATCGCGAATACGGCTGACCGACACGCGTCCGTGGGCGATCTCGTTGAGACTCGGCACGATCATCGCCTTGACCGGAATGGACGTACAGACTTCCATGATGCGGCGGATCTCTTTTCCCTGAGCCTGATCGATGGCGATGACGACCTGTTCGATGGCGAGTTCGTCGACAAGTTTCGCGAGATCATCGGTCGTCCCGAGTACTTTTATTCGGTTGACGCTCCCGCCGCGTTTGCCCGGATCGTCGTCGACAAAGCCGCGTATGTCGAGTTCGGCATCGGCCCGTCCGACCATTTCTTTTGCGAGCGTCGCGCCCATTCGTCCGGCTCCGACAAGCAGCGTCGGTTTTTGTTTTAGACGGCGTTTTCCTGTGTACGTCCGGTTCTTTTCGTTCAGTTCGTAAAAGAAACGGCGCAAAATACGCAGGGCGAGCAATCCGCCAAAGGCCATAACCGTATCGATCAAGATCACCGAAACCGGCACCTGCCAGAGATTGAATTGCGTAAAAATGAGCAGGAATCGAAACGCAACAAGAATGACGCACGAGATCGCCGCTGCCTTAATAAATACTCTGATATCCTCGATGCTCACATATCGCCAGATCAGCGAATACGCCCCGACGAGGAACAGGGCCGAAAACTGGACAAGCAGCACAAACGGCAACTGGAGCAGCGCAATGTCCAGATAAAACTCGCCAAGCTGGATATTGACCGCCGGCAGATATGCGATAAAAAATGCGATACACAAAACCGCTACGTCCGCCAAAAACTGAACCGGACGTCGCAGGAACCAAAAGTGCTCGCTTGTTTTCTCTTCGTTCGCAGCCATTTGATCAAGCAGGTAGTTGAACGTTTATTCTGAAATTTCGACGGAAATTGCGCAACTGCAAATGCGCGATATCGCAGACCTACAAAGGCGTCATCTCGCGCATCTAACAACAAAAAGTGTGCAAACGCGCAGCTTCTTGGGTTATACTAACCGCGAACTAATTAGTCGAGGATTTGAACGATGAAATTGTACTTATTATTTTGTTTGATTGTAATGATCGGCCTGTCGGGCATTGTCTCGGCACAAGAACCAAACGTCCAAAGAGGATATTTGCTCACGCCCGGCGACGAGATCAGTGGCAAGGTCCTCGGCGAGCCTCAATATGATTTTGTAAGTACCGTGAATGATAACGGCATGATCTACGTGCCATTTTCGCCTGAGAATAAACCGGTCATTGCTAAATGCCGTTCAGAGCTCGAATTAAGACATGAGATCACCACTCTTCTTTCTAAGTATCTTCGGAATCCGCAGGTAAGCCTAAATATAAAGAAGAACTACCAGACCGCAACCATCTACGGCGAAGTAAAGAAACCCGCTCAGGTCGAATTGCGCCGCCGTGTGACGCTCGTCGAAATGCTCGCGATGGCCGAAGATACTAAGGAAGAAGCGTCGGGTCTAATACAGGTGATACGTACTCAACCGCCAACCTGTACCGACAATTTCTCAGCCAAAGATATTTGGAAATCCGAGACCGGCGATCCGAGCGACGCTCCGTCGCGGCTGTTCAGCCTGTCTGCAGTAAAGCTTGGTAAAGAAGAGGCAAATCCGGTCATCTACCCCGGCGACGTGATCATGGTTTTGAGGGCTTCACCGGTCTATATCACCGGTGAAGTGATCGCTCCACAGGGGATTTATTTGAAGGAGGGTGGAACCTCGCTCTACGAGGCGATCGCCAAAATTAGCGGACTAAAACCCGAAGCAAAGGCTAAGGACATAAAGATCTTTCGAAAGAAGCTGAATTCAGATAGTCGAGATACTATTTCCGCCAATCTCGACCTCATCCGCAAAGGCGAGCAAAAGGACATCATGCTCGAGCCATACGACATCATTCAGGTCGATAAGGCGAAGGACAGCATGGCTTTGACGATATTGAAAGCGGTCGCCGGTTTTGGCAAACAAGCCGTTGGCAGTATGACCAGCGGCCTGTCGTATCGGATCGCCTATTAGCGTTTTTGCAACCGGGCAGTAAAATACGCCGTTATCGGTCAAATGTCTCGATAGAGCTGATCGATAACGGCCTTATATTTTTCGTCGACCACGCGGCGTTTTACTTTAAGTGTCGGTGTCAGTTCGCCGCCATCGACAGTCAACTCGTTTTCGAGCAGACCGATCTTCTTCACCTTTTCAAACTGAGCCAAACCTTCGGTAAAATGCGCGATCTGCCGTTCAAACAGATCTTTGATCCGCTCATTCGCACAAAACTCCGTCGGCGATTTTATATCCAGGCCTTTAAGCTCAGCGTACGATTCGAGCATTTCGAAATTGGGGACGATCAAGGCCGCTGGGAATTTGCGTTCATTCCCGACCAGAACCACCTGATTTACAAAGCGCGAAGATTTGATCATCTGCTCGATCGGCGACGGAGCGATGTATTTGCCGCCCGATGTTTTGAACAGTTCTTTCTTTCTATCCGTGATCTTTAGATAGCCGTCAGCATCAATGTTGCCGATGTCGCCGGTGCGAAACCAGCCGTCGTCCGTAAACGCTTCTTTCGTCGCCGCTTCTTTATGGTAATAACCGAGCATCACGCCCGGGCCACTCACTTCGATCTCGCCATCCGCCGCGATGCGCACCTCGACATTCCTGATCGGCTTTCCTACTGTCCCGACGCGCATGTTCACAGGATTATTTGACGAGATGACCGGCGAAGTCTCAGTCAGCCCGTAGCCCTGCAT
>JANLTF010000468.1:0-3515 GCA_031362825.1 Acidobacteriota bacterium
CGCTCGACGAGGACGCGTTCAGCGTCCGGCTCGACTGGATGATAAACGACAAGTTTACCTTTTATTCACGCTATCAGCGCAGCCGGGGTGTTTTGCTTTCTCCCGACGGGGCCAGCGGGCGGTTTATCCAAGCGAGTCAGACGCCGGCCAATTTCGTTTCCACCCTCAATCAGGTCTATGGAAAATCGATGATCAATGAGACAAAGATCGGGGTCAACGGGGCTCCGACCGATCTCGGAACGGTCGTCCCTGCTATCACAGGCCTTAACGGCGTCGACCTTTCTCTCACATCGCTCCGTCTTACGGGTAACATCGTTAGCCCCGGCGTCAACGGCGGTGCCCCGACCGGCTTTAGCGAGCCGGGCGGCCTGACACGCCAATCGTCAGCGGGCAATGGCCGTTCTCAGCCAATTCGCCCAACAAGCATTTCGATAATCGACAACTTTTCGTGGACCAAGGGCAACCATAATTTCAAGGTGGGCGCCGAATACAGGCAGATCAAAGTAAGGTTTGACCAGCTCGGCGGTATCACATACAGCTACGGCAATCTCCGCGATTTTGTTCTTAATCAGAACCTTACCGCCGCATTCATCGGCGACCTTTCGGCACCGGGAGATTTCCGTGTAGCCACAAATCCGATCACAACCATCACCCGCACACAAGGTGGTTTAAGCGAAGGTGGCCACTTCTACGCTATCGGCTACGCTCAGGATGAGTGGCGCGTCAGGCCAAACGTTGTGCTTAACTACGGTTTGCGTTACGAGTATTATTCCGTAAACAAAGAAAAAGATGACAGGGCTGTCGTATTTAACCCGGCTCTCGGACGCCTCGTATCGCCGGACACTTCTTACTATCAGTCTTCGAAGAAGAATTTCGCTCCGCGGTTGGGCCTTACCTGGTCTCCCAGCGTTCTAAAGAATAAAACCGTGATCCGTCTCGGCGGCGGGCTCTTTTACGGTCCCGGCCAATATGAAGATCTGATCCAGCCGATCGAGAGCAACGTTGTTCGTCTCAGTCAGGCTTTTGCCGGCGGTTTGACCTCCGCGACGGCGGCTACTCTACAGAATCCGGCTCCAAATGCGTTGCCCGGAGCTTTTACGCCGCGTGCCTATGACACTAATGGTTACACGGTTCCTGAGCGCGTCTTGCAATACGGGGCTTCCGTCCAGCATGAGCTGCCGGGCAAGACGGTTCTTACCGTTGCCTACGTTGGTTCGCAGGGACGAAACCTTTTCTTACGCAGCGTAACAAACCGAATTCTGCCGGGAAGTGCGGTCATCTTGAACGGAGCTGCTTTGCCTGCGGGTGTCGGCGTCATCACACGATGCGCTGTTGCACCGGTTGGCGGAACCTGTCCGGGTAACGTCTCGGGAACGACAGTCGTCCGCGAATTCGACATACTCGGATTCCGGTACGATCCGGTGACCGGACAGAACGTTGCCGATCCGACCAACCGTTTGCAGCCGTTTGGCGAGATCGACTACAAAACCAGCGGCGGACGCGACAATTATAATGCACTGCAAATACTAGTCAACCGCCGGTTCACGGGTGGATTGACATTAAACGCTCAGTATTCGTTTGGCAAATCGTACGGCAATACGCAGGGTTCGAACGAGGCTCAGACCGCACAAAACCCGTATAGTTTTGCCGAAGAATTTGGCAACAACACCTTCGACATTCGCCACAGCGGCAACATTACGGCACTCTACGAGCTGCCGTTCGGAAAAGGCAAGAAGTTTGCTATGAACGGTGTTGCGAACACAATATTGGGCAACTGGCAGATCGGCATGGTCTATAACGGTCGTTCGGGATCGCCGCTCGACATACGTATCACGCGGCCAGATACCGTTTTCGTGTGTAATGATCCGGCGGGCTGCCGTCTGGGTACCGCACTCGCAACGTCGCCAACAAATGCACCCAACGGTTTTGTTGTTTCGGCACTGCCGGCATCGGGTGCCACGGTGTTTAACTCGGGCTTTATCGCGGTCATCAATACGCCCGGCGGTAACGCTTCGAGAAGCACTCGCCGGCCGAATCTGGTCGCCGGTGTCAATCCGTTCCTGACGGGTGCCAACGGTACGTTGTACCTCAACCCGGCGGCTTTCACTATCCCGGCTCCCGGCACCTACGGCAATCTCGCCCGCAACGCACTGAAAGGCCCCAGCTTTCATCAGTTCGACCTAACCCTGCAGAAGCGGTTTCCTATCACGGAAAAGGTAAATATAGAGTTCCGTTCGGAGATCTACAACCTCTTCAACCAGGCGAACTTTGCTAATCCGCCGGCTACGCTCCCGTCAACGCTCACGGCGACACTGAACTCGCATCAACCGGGAGTTCCTTTCACCGCTCCGTCCGAAGGCGTCTCATCAACAAGCGCCGGGCAGTTCGGAGTGATCAACGGAACCGTCGGACGTACTGTCGGTCTCGGAACAAGCCGCCAGATCCAATTTGCATTGCGTCTGAACTTCTAGTACAAGACATATGCCTCGACTTATTTCTGCCCGGAGACGAAAGTCTCCGGGCAGTTTTTTCCGTCCCGACTGTCGTTTTGGTCTTTCAATAGATTTTTTAAACGTCCCGAATAAGTTTCAGAAAAGGCTTTGCACATTTCTGAGCAAAGCCATTCTATTCAAACCGTACTAATTCATCGGCCTCATATCCGCAGCGGCATGACTATGTATTTGTAGTCGTAGGTGGAGTCGCCGTGGATTGACATTTGGGTTTGGGCGTTGGCGTCTTTGAATTCGAATGCGATGCGGAGCGGGGCACGGCCGGAGTCGCGGGCCGGGGCAGTGGCGGCGGCAGTGGCAGTGGCGTCGGCGCGTTGGCCGATGGTTGGTTCGTCTTCGTTGGACGAGATGGCGTCGGTGGTGACGGCGTCGTTTGAGCTGTGGAGCGAGCCGGCGTTGTTTAGGAATTCGAGCAGGTACTGCCAGTTGAATCCTAGTTGGAATTCGTCACCGGTGTATTCGGCCTGGACGGCTTCGACGCCTTCGCCTTCTTCGCTGGATTTAGCACTGAGTTCGATCTCGCCTTCGCGGACGGTGACGCGGATCGAGCGGTTGCGTTCGTCGGCCATCAGAGAGACGCGGCGGACCGCGGCTCGCATTTCGTCGAGGTCAAAGATGGCGATCTTGTCGTTGTCCTTGGGCATGACCATCTCGTAATTGGGGAACGTGCCGCTCAATTTGCGGCTGATCAGCAGGCGGCCTTCCATCTCGAAATAGAGATGATTTGTGTCCTCGCCAAAGCTGATATCGCTCGACGTGTCGCGTGACACCTTGGCGAGTTCCAATAATGCCTTTTTGGGTATCAGCGTTTCCATTGCGTCCGTTTCGCTTGATGACGTGAGCTGTTTTTCGATATAGGCGAGGCGGTGGCCGTCGGTCGTGATCATCTTGGCCGAGCCGTCGGCGACGATAAATTTGGCACCCGAGAGCGTAAAACGCGAAACCTCGTTGGTGATGGCAAACGACGTGTTTTGGATAAAGTAATTGAAGACGGCGGCCGGCAGC
>JANLTF010000477.1:0-1862 GCA_031362825.1 Acidobacteriota bacterium
GTCGGTGGATTTCAAAAATAGGGAGAAAAACGAAATGGCACGATTGAGTTTATTTTGAAAGGGCGACGGGGCGATGCATTCGCCGGTGGCGTTGACTTTTTATGCGGAGATAAAGCGGCTGGCGGTCGACAAAGGTATCGAGATCGGAAAGGTGATGACGAAGCTCGCGGGCTTTACGGGGCTCGACGAACGGCAGCTATACAACTATCGCACCGGTAAGACCGATATTCCGTCGCTCCTGATACCTGTTTTCTGCAAACAATTCGAATCGAACGCACTCGCGATGGCCGTTGTTGCGATGTGCGAACCCGGCGACACGGACGAGAGGGACGCGTTTGACCTGACGAAATTCTGTTCCGGGACGATCCGCAACATGCTCAAAGGCGGCGAGGAGTTTCTGGACGCCTTTGACGACGGCCGGATCGATGGCCACGAGCTGATCAAGCTGAAAAACACACGGGCGCGGATCGTCCGCGACGCGAACCGGCTGGTCGAGGTCGCGTCCCATGCCCACGAGCGGAGGTGTGCGTGATGGACATTGAATTTGCCAGAGATTTTTGGGACTGCGAGTGCGAACAGTCATTCATTCACCCCACGGACGTCGACCGTTGTTTAATCTGCGGTTCTGAAAAAGAGGATCAGCCAAATTCAATAGTTCACGAAGTTGCCGCACATTACGGAATTTCCGCGCGGGGAATCAGGAGGGACGGGAAATGAAAACAAGAACAGTAGAAACGATCGCTGAGGAATTTGGGTACGACGAACATGAGTTGACGGCGATCTTCGAAATGGTCGCCGACATTATGAAACTCGGTGCCGAGAAGCTCGAGGAAAAGGAGCCACATGCCACGAACGCCTTTCGGCAATTGAAAGATGTCAGCCGCGAGATCCGCAGCTATGACGAGTTTTGCGACAACCACTATTTGATAAGGCAGGTGGCGTGATGGATCGGGGGCAGGCTGTGATCAAAAAGCTGAACACTCTTCTTGAGGAGCTTCAGGAACTAAAGGAACCCGACGATGCAATGGGTATCGTTCTGCTCGTTTCGGTGGTTTCCATCGACGCGAAACACCGGCATCGAAAGCTCTTTCGAGAGATTAAAAGCCGCCTGCTTTCTGAGATCGATATCCGAATGGTCGACGACTGGCCGGAGATATTAGATGGCCTTTAAATTCCCAAATGGGAATTTAAAATGAACCCCTTTGTTGGAAACACAGGCGCTTAGCAGATTTTAAATTCCCAAGTTGGGAATTTTTGGAAACGGAAAAATGCCAAGAAAAGAGAAATCAGACGAATTTAACCAGCACGATCGCCGCCACAACACGAGTGAAGCTCTGGTACCAACAACGCCGACGGCAATGGGCCGTGACGACGTGATGCAAATGCTCGGAGCTGCGCGTTATGCGGAATGGATCGCGAATCAGTCGGCGTCGCACGTTATGCAATTTTTGATGACGGTCGAGGACCAGAAGCTTTATCTGACGACCGGGGATAAAGACTTTGTCAGTTTTCTGGAACGATCTGGCCTCAAGTCGAAAAGCACTTACTATCGTCGACGCGAGTTGCTACTCAAAGAAGGCTCGGATGTTTTTGACCTGATGGAGGAGCTAGGCATTCCGGCTCAAATACGCCATCAGATCGAAGCGGGCGACGTTCGGGTCGTCGGAAATAATGTCTTTGTCGGAGATCAGGAATTTGACAAAGGTGAAAACCCGACCATCGCGAAGCAAGTAATCGTTCAGCTTGTAAAAGACAAGATCGCCGCTGAGAAGGCCGCTACCGAGGCGACCAGCGAACTCGGGCGGAAATCGCGGCGGCTGGAGGCGGAGGAAGCTAGGGCTGATTCGCTGATGGCTGAGGTC
>JANLTF010000495.1:0-3432 GCA_031362825.1 Acidobacteriota bacterium
AAAAAGGCTGTCTGAAAAGGCGGCCTTTTTTCATTCGTTGATCTGACATTATTCTTGACTAATCTCGATCCCGGCGGGATCGAATATTTATAGCAAATATAGCGGTCCGGTTCTGTGCGACTCCGGCTGGAGTCGAATGTCTCTTTCTCGATGAGCGTTCTATAAACATTCGACACCTCCGGCGTCGATCCACAAACTTCACAGCCCCGCAATTGGACACGATAAAAAATCTCCAAATTACAAAGATTTTTGTTGGCAAATAACAAAGTTTAACGTATTATATGAATTGCCGAGGTTTACCGGCATTCCACTTCAGTCCCGTTCGGGATCGCATAACCTACCAGACCGTCGATATCCAGGGCTTTTTACGGCCGCGATGGAAACAAAAGACAAACAAATCAATCTCTTCACGGCTGTCCTATCGCCGCTTGCCTTGTTCGCATTGGGCTGGGCTCTGGTCGGCAATCCGATCGCGCACGTCGATGCCGGCGTGATAACGTTGACCGTCCTGACAGTATTCTGTAGTTGTTTTCTGCGGATCCAATTGCCCCGGATCAACATCCATCTGACGATCTCCGACGCGTTGATCATTCTCGCGATGATCAAATACGGCGGCGAGATCGCGTTGCTCATCGCCGTGATCGACAGTTCGATCGCATCGCTAAACCTACGCCGGCAGGGCGTTGCGATAAAGACGCGGACGATTGCCATTAACACGATGGTGGCCGCGATCGGTGTTTTCGTTACCTCGCAGCTTGTCTCATCGATCTTTGGCCCGACAGATGTCATTCTCGAACGCAATGCACTGAACAGCTTTGTGTGGCTCCTCGCAGTGATGGCGTTGTCGCTGTTTCTCGTCAATTCGGTAGCCGCCTCTATCTTTGCAGCGATCAAAGAAGACCGGCCGTTCGCGAGTGTCTGGACCAAAAACTGTGTCGATACTCTGGTCATGTATTTGAGCGGTGCCTTCATGGCCGGGCTAATACTCAAAGCCCTTGAACAGACCAACATCTACATGGTTGCGGCAGTGGTCGGATTCTTTGGGATCATGTACCTGACGTTCCGCCATTTTGTGAACGACGTCAAGAAAACTTCGGAATACGCAAAGAGATCCGAACGCGAACGTGCCGAGCAGGCCGAAAATCATGTTCGCGAACTAGAGCATTACGTCGAAGAACTCGAACGCAGCAGCGAAGCGTTGCAGGAAAGCCACGAGAATTTCCGTCATGCCGCCTATCACGATGCATTAACGGGCCTGCCGAATCGAAACTTTTTTATCGACACGCTCAAAGATCTGCTCCATCAGAGCCGCGAAAGCAGTGAAGTGAATTTCGCCGTTCTGCTGCTCGATCTCAATAGATTTAAGACGATCAACGATAGCCTTGGCCACTCGATCGGCGACCGTTTGATCAAAAACGTCGCCAAACGCCTAACCAACATGGTCCGCGAAGAGGACATGGTCGGACGTTTCAGCGGCGACAAATTCGGCATTATCCTGACCGATCTGCTGATGAAGGACGAGGCGACCGCGTTCTCAGAACGCCTCGCCAAACGCGTCGCCGAGCCCTATACGCTTGACGGCCGTCAGGTTTTCACCAACGTCAAAATCGGTATCGCATTTGGTAATTCAAAATATGCCGAGGCCGAAGACATTCTCCGCGACGCCGATATCGCGATGTATTACGCCAAAGACCACAACGAAAACCACGTGATCTTTGACCAAAAGATGCACGTTCGTGCGGTCACGCGATTGCAGTTAGAGACCGATCTGCGGTTTGCGATCGAGCGTAAGGAATTTGAGCTATATTATCAGCCGATCATCGGCCTCGAAAACGCATCGCTTGTCGGTTTCGAAGCCCTCGTCCGCTGGAACCATCCGCAACGCGGCCTCGTACCGCCAAACGAATTCATTCCGATCTCGGAAAGCACCGGCCTCATCATCCCAATGACGATCCAGATCCTGCACTCGGCCTGTAATCAGGTTGTCGCATGGCAAAGGGCACGTCAGGACGAAACGCCGCTCAGTATCGCAATCAACCTATCGGGGAAACACTTTGCCCATCCGGATCTCGTAGAACAGATCCAGGATGTGATCGAACAAACCGGCATCCCGCCTTCGTCCCTTAAACTGGAACTAACGGAAAGCGCGATCATGGAAAACGCCGAGACCGCCATCCTAATGCTCAAACAGATAAAGGAAACGGGCGTTCAGATCAGCATCGACGATTTCGGAACAGGCTATTCGAGCCTCAGCTATCTACAACGTTTCCCGATCGACCTACTCAAGGTCGACCGTTCGTTCGTAAGCGCGATGGAGGGCAATACTGAGAACGGCGAGATCGTCCGCACCGTCATCGCTCTCGCCAAAGCCCTCAACCTAAAGGTCGTCGCCGAAGGCATTGAGAGCGTCCACCAATACCACCAACTCCGCATCCTCGGTTGTGAATACGGCCAAGGCTACCTCTTCTCAAAACCGCTAAAAGTAGAAGACATAAATCGCCTCCTCGAAGACAAATCCCGCTGGCAAAACATATTGCCACCCGCACCGGGCATCATCCCCCAAAATCCAAACATCTCGCATCTCAGATTGGCTCAGTAGTCCGGCCGATCTTGTCATGATGTCCATCGTCGAAATAGTCAGCGCCGAGCCGCTCTACACGCCAAACGAAGTTCACCTGCAGGTCGGCACCGTCCAGACACGCCTTGCCGCTATGCAAACCTCAAACACAGACGTTCTGGGCGCCGCCGTCCCGCTCGCCAACGAACGCATCACCCGCAACGAACGCCTCTACAGCAAAGACGACGGCATCCGAGCCCGCGCCGCACTCGTCAAAAAATACGTAAAATCGGTGTACGGTGCGACCTCGCCGCAATATGCACTGGTCAGCGGCTTAGACTTTAACAATTAATAGTGAGGAATTTGCTCTTCGTTCGAAGCAATGTCTGCATCATTTAGCGCAATGTCTCGATGAAGTAGCGCAATGTGAGTTGTGAATAGCGCAATGTCGTTCCGCTCAAGCGCAACGCGGTTCAGGCCGATGGCAAAGCCGTTCGGCTCGACGACATTTCGAGCCGGCTCGATCGCAAAGCCGTTCCCGACGACCGCACTTCGAATCCCGCCGACAGCAAAGCCGTTCCGCTTGAGCGCACCGCAATTCCGCTAGTCCGCAACGCCGCCCCGCAACATCGCAAAGTCTTTCCTGAGAACCGCAAAGCCTTTCCTGAGAATCGCAAAACTGTACCGCGGTTACGCAATTTCAGCATGCACGGACGGTTTGGCGCCGAGCGGGAAGGCGGTTTCGTATTGGTGTGTGAGGTTGAAGAGCGTGGGCTCGGACCAGAAGTTGCCGACTAGCTGAACGCCGATCGGGAGGCCTTCGCTTGAGAGTCCGCACGGCACGCTGATCGCCGGGACGCCAGCGAGATTGGCCG
>JANLTF010000510.1:0-7282 GCA_031362825.1 Acidobacteriota bacterium
CAGTTGATAATTGATAGTGGAGAATTGGTAATTTAGAGCAACGGAGATTGCGATAGCGGGCCACACCAGATCAATGGTGCGGCCCAACTATCAATTATCAATTATCAATTCTCAATTCCGAAGTGGAAGTTATCCCGCGACCGCTTTTTGTTCGTCTTCGTCGGAAAACTGGTTGTGAAGGTGGACCGGCGGTGCTTTTTTGCGGAGCTTCATGTTTAGGATCTCGACCAGCACCGAGAAGGCCATTGCAAAGTAGATGTAGCCCTTCGGGATCTTTTGGTGGAAGCCTTCTGCCACCAGCATCACGCCGATCAGCAATAGGAAACTGAGTGCCAGCATCTTGATGGTCGGATGTTTTTGCACAAATGCCCCGATCGAGCCTGCGAAGAGCATCATCGCGGCAATCGAGATGACGACCGCTGTTATCATGATCCAGATCCCGTACGGTCCGTACTGGTCGGAGATCATACCGACCGCAGTTATCACCGAGTCGAGCGAGAAAACGATGTCGAGGACCACGATCTGTAGGATAACGCTGGCAAATCCCGCGTAAACCTTCTTAGATTCGTGCCCTTCTTCGCCTTCGAGCGACCCGTGGATCTCGTGCGTCGATTTGGCGATCAGGAACAGCCCTCCGATGAGCAGGACGAGATCTTTGCCCGAGAACGTCTGCCCCCAGATCGTGAAGAGCGGCGCCACGAGGCCGATGACCCACGACAGCGAGAACAGAAGTATCACTCGCATGATCAGCGCCAGAGCTAATCCGATGTAGCGAGCCTTCGCCTGCTGCTCTTTCGGCAGTTTGCCGGACAGGATCGAGATGAAAATTACGTTGTCGATCCCGAGAACGAGCTCAAGCACCGTTAGCGTCGCGAAAGCGATCCATACCTGCGGGTCGGAAAGGAATTCCATATTGGTAGGTTACAGTTATTCGTTGCTCTTACATGGCATCGTCGAGGCTTTGTCCGCTGCTATACGCGCTTCTTCGTTCTGTTTGGCCCCAGGCATGATGACATCGACCACGCACGACTCTTTCGCGCCGATCTTTGAGATCATGAGATAGGAGTCATTCTTTTGCTCGTCGTCAGCCCGCGAGACGTTGTAGCGGGCGATCAACGCGACCGGCACAGTGCCCTTTACGCGCCACTCGACTTTCTCTCCGATGGACGAGAACCCGCCGTAAAATGACCAGAAATTCAGTTCGAACCTCTTTTTCGCCGGCGTAATGATGTCGATCGTCTGTCGGATGTCGCCTTCGATCAAGCGGATTTTGTAGCCGCCCGCTCCCGGACACTCCCCCTCGTAACTGCCGCCCTCGTCGGGATTTGATTTGATGGTCTTACACGCATTTGTCTTGGTGCTCGTGTAAACACTCTTGTTCTGCGCCAACGCAAGCCCCGCGAACGCGAACATACAGATAGCCGTTGTCAATAGAATTTTCATAGTTGTCCTCCGATTTCTAGCGAAATTTTGCCACATTTAGCGGCGATAGACAATACGGCCGGAGTGTTACTACGTGTCCGTAGCCCGCACGTCAGTAAGGGCCACTCCCAATAGAATGCAGGCTGTGGCAGAGAAGTGCTTCTCGCGGTCTGACGTTTATTTATCCGCGGCTTGCCCTTACTTACGTGCGGGTTACGGACAAATTTAGCGGCTATAGACAATTCGGCCGCCAACGATGGTCGCGACGGCCCCACCGGTGAATTGCCAGCCGTCGAACGGCGAGTTGCGGGACTTGGATTTTGAATCGCTGTTGCGGTACATCCATTGCAGGTCTGGGTCGATGATCGTAATATCCGCGATCGAGCCCGGACGGATGGTTCCGCGCTTCTCAAGGCGGAAGATCCGCGCCGGATTGGTGCTGCACAACTCAACGAGCCGCACGAGATCTATCGCCCCTTTGTGGACAAGCTGTTGAAAGGCCAGACCGAGCGCCGTTTCGAGCCCGGTAATGCCCATCGGGGCCCGGTCGTACTCCAGAGCCTTCTCGTCCGCGTGATGCGGAGCGTGGTCCGTGGCGATGGCGTCGATGGTTCCGTCTCGCAGGCCCTCGATCACGGCTTCGCGGTGCTCTTCCGAGCGAAGCGGCGGTGCCATTTTTGTGTTCGTGTCGTAGCCCTCGACCGCTTTGTCCGTAAGCGTGAAGTGGTGCGGCGTGACTTCGCACGTAACGTTTAGGCCGTCGGCTTTTGCCCTGCGTACCGCCTCGACGGCCCCACGCGTCGACACATGCGCGATGTGTACGTGAGCTCCGGTGTCGGCGGCAAGGATGATGTCGCGCACGGCGTCGATGTCTTCGGCCAGGGCCGGAATTCCTTTGAGACCGAGCAGCAGGGAAATTCGGCCCTCGTGCATCACGCCGCCGCTTGATAACGACTTGTCCTCGCAATGATCGATGACCGGCAGGTCAAAATCGCGTGCGTACTGCATCGCCCGCCGCATAATTCCCGCGTTCGGCACCGGACGCCCGTCGTCCGAGACTGCGACGGCCCCGGCCGCCTTCATTTCGCCCATCTCAGCGAGTTCGCTGCCGTCAGACGATTTTGTGATCGCGCCGATCGGGAACACATTCGCGAGCCCCGCACGTTCTGCCTGCTCGATCATGTAACGCGTGATCGCGGCATTATCATTGACGGGATTAGTATTCGGCATGGGACAAACGCTCGTCCAACCACCGGCCACCGCCGCCGCACATCCGCTAGCGATCGTCTCTTTATGCTCCTGCCCCGGCTCCCGCAGATGCACGTGCATGTCAATAAAACCCGGAGCCACGAGCAGTCCGCTGGCGTCGAACACTTCGCAATCTGAGGGCGTCGCTTCGCCCGGACGCAGCCACGCCGCGACCTTGCCATCCTCGATGAGGATGTTCATTCCCGTGTTTTCTTCGGCCGCAGGATCGATGAGATGGCCGTTTGTGATCAGTAACTTCATATAGAACTATGAACCGGAAGCTGTGCCTCCCGTTGCGAGATACAGAACCGCCATTCGCACAGCTACACCATATTTTACCTGATCCAAGATCAGCGACCGCGAACTGTCAGCGACTTCCGACGCTATCTCGATGCCGCGGTTCATGGGGCCGGGATGTAGGACGATTGCGTCTTTTTTTGCGAGATCGAGGCGTTCGTTTGTTAGGCCGAAGTGGATCGAGTATTCGCGTAAAGACGGGAAATATGCGGCGTCCTGGCGTTCGCTTTGGATGCGGAGGATCATCACCACGTCGGCTCCGGTGATTGCGTCTTCGATGTGGTTGCATACTGCGAGAGGTCTTTGGTCTTCGGTCTTAGGCCTTTGATCGCCTTCGGCAGAGTCAACTAGGTGGACGAAATCCTTTGGAACTAAAGTGCCGGGGCCGGCGACGCGGACTTTTGCTCCCATTTTTGTGAGCAGATGAATGTTCGAACGTGCTACGCGGCTGTGGAGGATGTCGCCGACGATCGCGACTTCGAGGCCGGCGATCTGCTTTTTGTGCTCGCGGATCGTCATCGCGTCGAGCAGTGCCTGCGTCGGATGTTCGTTGGCTCCGTCACCGGCGTTGACGATCGCGGCCTTGCTCACCTTGGCAAGCTGATGCGGCACGCCCGCACTCGAATGGCGGACGACGATGCAGTCAGGAGCCATTGCATCGAGATTCATCGCCGTATCTAGTAGCGTTTCGCCTTTGCTGACGCTGGATGAAGAGACGCTGATATTTACAGCGTCAGCAGAAAGGCGTTTAGCGGCGAGTTCGAATGATGTACGTGTTCGGGTCGAGGCCTCGAAAAAGAGATTGATAACAGTCTTGCCGCGTAACGCAGGAACCTTTTTTACCTCGCGAGTCGATATCTCACTGAAATTTTCGGCAGTGTCAAGAATACCGGTGATTTCCGCGGCTGTGAGATCGCGGATTCCTAATAAGTCTCGTCGTCTGAATGGCTTGTCCATTCTAAAATATAAGCGAAAAAAAACAGGCTAGACAGCCTGTTTTACGGTCTTTCAAAAATGCCAACGGCCTCGACATCGTCGTACTCTTTCAGCATGACCTTTATTATCTCGGATTGCTTGGTCGAGACGTATTTACCGACGAAATCGGCCTGAATAGGCAGTTCTCGGTGTTCGCGACCGCGGTCCACTAGGACCGCAAGCTGCACCTTTCGCGGTCGACCAAAATCCATTAGTTGGTCCATTGCGGCACGTATCGTCCGGCCTGTGTAGAGGACGTCATCTACGAGGACGACGATCTTGCCATCTATATCGTGATCGAGCTCGGTGCGGTTGACGATCGGATTGGTTCCAACTGTGGACAAATCGTCGCGATAAAGTGTGATGTCGAGGATGCCGTACAGCGGGCGTTCGCCTTCGAGAGCTTCGATCTTATCCACGATCTTCTCGGCGAGAGGCACCCCGCGGCGGCGGACGCCCACGATGTAGAGGTCCTTAGCACCGTGATTGGTCTCGACGATCTCGGTCGAGAGCCGACGCATAGCGCGTTTCATCGCGGCGGAATCCATGATCCGCGATTTTTCCACCAATTTGATATCGTCACCCATTTGCAAGCAAATCGTAACAAAGGTGCGGGTAAAGTTCAAAGTTTCGACTTCGAAGTTTTGATAATCGACCGGTTCATCTAAAATCAAAACCGAAAGCGATGTTAAAACTCTGGGAAAAACTGATCAGGCCTGCGCTATTTTGCCTCGATGCGGAACGTGCACACGAACTCGGCATTAGGGCGATGGAGCTCGGTTTGTCGTCGATCTTTGCTGGGCCGGTCGATTATGAGGCGTTTGGCGAAGTCGAGAGGTTTGGCTTGAGGTTTGCAAATCCGCTGGGTATGGCGGCGGGTTTTGATAAGAACGGCGTCGTTGTAAATCAACTCGCGTCGCTGGGGTTTGGCTTCGTCGAGGTCGGGACCGTCACTTTTGATCCGCAGCCGGGTAATCCGAAACCGAGGATGTTTCGATTACCGGAGGACAATGCGTTGATAAATCGTCTGGGGTTTAACAACGACGGAGCGGCGGTTGTTGCTGAACGGTTGGGGAAACTTGAGCGAAATTGTGTTGTCGGTGTAAATATCGGAAAGAACAAGGAAGTGCCGAACGAGGAAGCTACTGAGAATTATTTGATGAGCTTCAAATTTGTTCATCCAGTCGCTGACTATATCGCGGTGAATATTTCATCGCCAAACACACCTAATTTGCGGGAATTGCAAAAGGCTGACAATCTCGATGAGTTGTTGGGAGCGTTACAAACGTTGAATAAGCAAATTGGTGCTAAGCCCCTGCTTGTGAAGATTGCACCGGACCTGAGCGAAACCGAGATCGAATCGATCGTGGATATTGCCATACGATACGGTCTTGCCGGAATAATAGCGACCAACACGGCTGTTTCGCGTGATGGCCTGAAGACAAAAAATGTTGAGGCCATAGGAGCAGGCGGATTGAGCGGCAGGCCATTAACGAAACACGCGACGGAGGTCGTCTCGACGGTATTTCACCATTCAAAGGGGAAGCTGCCAATTATCGGTGTGGGCGGCATTCTTACGGCCGAAGATGCATTTGACAAGATCGCTGCGGGTGCATCTTTGCTTCAGGCGTACACGGGATTTGTTTACGGCGGGCCTTCGTTTGCGCATGATATCAACGCAGGGCTGGCGAAAATACTAAAAGGACGGGGCTTTGCCAAAATAGACGAAGCGGTCGGGTCCGCGAGCGGTATGAACTAGAACTGGTAACGCGTTCTCGACGGCTGGTAACGTCATTTTGTTTGCTGGTGCCGCAATTTTGGGCCTTGGTCACACCAAAAAGCAGCTTGGTGCCGCCGTTTTTTTTGTGGGCGTAACGATCCGTTTCTGGCCGACTAAGCACCTCTATGCCGCCTATTTTCGACGGACTACGCTTATACGCATGACGGGCATATTGAGCGTGTATTTTCTTTAGATTCTTTCGACTGCAACCTACGGTCCTTGTGCCTTCCAGAAGTCTGGACCGCACGGATGGTTTAATTGTGTCTTTGATTTGTTTGACACGCGTTGCTGAGAGGCTATAATAAGCGTTTGCTTTCGGCTCGATCGAAAGCTGCTATTTGCACTACGTGTGATGATCATTGATTTGACAAGCGTTGTGGCCCGGCCTAAGGCGATCGAGATCTGCTTCTCGCCGGACGAGATCGATCTTGAGATCGACGGTGCCAAGCTGGCAAGTGACGCAAAGTTTCAGGGTGAGACCGAGCGGATCGACGGAAAGGCTCACGTTCGCGGAACGATAAACGCGGCAGTGCTGATCGATTGCACGCGGTGCCTTGTGCCGGTACCGAGAGAGTTTGAAATTTCGTTTGATGATATTTTCGTTGATCCTGCTGACGAACCGGCGGATGCTGAGATCATTCTTGATCCGGAAGCGCTGGATGAATCGATCGCGATCGACGGTAAGATCGATATAGCGGAGGTTGTTCGGGAGCAGATAATACTTGGTTTGCCCGATCAGGTTTACTGTAAAGATGATTGTAAGGGTTTGTGTCCGAAGTGCGGATCGAACCGAAATTTGATAGATTGTAGATGTATCGACGAAGAGATCGACCCGCGATGGTCGGCTCTGAAAGATCTTAGATAGCCGCGAAAAGGCGCAAAATGCTCAAAACCAGGCTTTTGCGATTCAGGTGCTTTTTTGCGGCAAGTTATTTTTGAGGTAAATAATGCCAAATCCAAAACGACGACATTCACATTCACGTACCCGCCAGCGCCGTGCTCACGACGCTCTGGTAACGCCGCAGTTTTATATTGATAAAGACTCGGGCGAAACAAAGCAACCGCATCGCATTGACCCGAAGACGGGAATGTACAAGGGTCGCAAAATAGTCGAAGTCAGAGAATCCGAATAGATTTTTGAAATTGTTCAAAACTTGAGTTCTAATTCTAATCAATGACAGCACAAAACGCGGGAATCATCGGGATGGGCCACTCTTATCCGGAGGGCATTTTAACGAATGCTGATCTGGAAAAGCTGGTTGACACCAACGATGAATGGATAACCACGCGCACCGGCATCAAGCAGCGGCACAAGGCTGCCGAAGGCGAATATACTTCGCAATTCGGAACTCGTGCCGCTCTTCAAGCTCTTGAAAGGGCAAACCTTAAACCCGAAGATATCGAACTGATCATCTGTGCGACGACCACGCCTGACCAGATAATGCCGTCGACCGGAGCGTTGATCCAAGCCCAGATCGGGGCCGTAAATGCAGCCGGGATGGATGTATTCGCCGCCTGTTCAGGGTTTTTGTACGGCATTACGATGGTCGAATCGATGAT
>JANLTF010000515.1:0-6164 GCA_031362825.1 Acidobacteriota bacterium
TGCGATGACGAAACCACCATCGCCACTCCCGCGGGGATGGCCGTTACCACCTCACTCGACGATGCCACAGTGACGTTTGCGGGCATATCTGTGGCTGGCACGACAACGTTCTCCGCGATAGCCGTCGGCAGCCTGCCGTCGGGGTTTTCGTTATGTCCGACCTGCCCTTCGTTCGACATTACGACAGACGCAACCTATACGCCGCCCGTCGTTGTCTGTCTGCCGGTCCCATCTGAGGTCAATGCGATAAACTACCAGCGATTAAAGCTACTCCATGGCGAGAACGGCGTCCTCGTTGATCGCACGACGAGCCGCATCACGAACGGCAACGGCACACGCCTCGTCTGCGGCACCGTGTCGTCGCTTTCACCGTTCGCTCTCGCCTTCGACCTCGGCCCTTCCGCCGCAAATGTGAGCGTCAGCGGGCGTGTGTCGGCAAACGGTTTGGGCATTGCACGAGCGACGGTTCAAATCGTCGATCCGTCGTCAAACGAAATAAGGACCGCGATCACGAACGGATTCGGCTATTACCGGTTTGACGATCTGGCTGCGGGCAACAGCTACGTCTTAAGCGTAATGCATAAGAGATATCAGTTCACGTCGCGGATAATTACGGTTGACGATGACCTGTCGGACGTGGATTTTACACCCGAAGAATTCCGGTCTTCCAATAGCGGAAATGCCGTCGGGGCTGCATTTTGGCCCGCGTCGTCGACTTGGTTTGTAAATCCCTAGATGGCGGGATGCTTATCTGGCTGTTTGGGAAGGCTGGCGACCTTGCCCAACTATTGATCGTTATCAATCTTATCGATGCCTTGCCAGGCCTCGAGTTTCTTTCGAACGAATGAAAAAAGGAGCGGCCGAAACCGCTCCTTTTTTCCGGTTCACGTATCGTGACTGAGTTCTACTTCAACGACGCACTATCGACGCGGAAGGTTGAGGTTATCGAACTGTCCATTGTCGAGCGGAACTGGATACGAACAGTTTGTCCCTTGTAGGCTGCGACGTTGAACGTCTTTTGCGAGTACGTTGACGCCGATGCGACCTTGTTGAGGTTGCTGTAGGTCGCGAGCGTCGTCAGCACTGTGCCGCTGGTGTTTCGAACCTCGACGAAGAGTTTGTCGTACTGGGTCGTCGTTGTCGTCTCAGACGAAGTGACATTGAGCCAAAAGGTCAGCGTTCCGGCGGCCGTCGTCGGTATCGAAACGGTCTGATACGATTGGCCCGTGACACTGTTGTTCACACCGAAGTAGATATAGCCGGTTCCTGCCTGCGGACTTGCTCCGTTTGCAGTGTAGAAATAACCGGTGCCGGAGCCGACCCACGGGCTCGCACTCGTTTCAAATCCGCCGTTGACGAAAAGTTCGGTGCCCGGCGTCGGGGTTGGTGTCGGTGTGCCACCGCCGGGGCATGTGCCGACACCAACTGCACACCAGCCGGTCGCGAACGAGGTGTATTGAGCACTCGAAGCGCCGAACAAAGCGGTCGCTGCATTCAAGGTCGCGGTGCGGGCACCCGCAAAGTTTGTGCTCGATGTCATATACGAGGTCAGGGCACGATACCAGACCTTGGCTGCATCGGTCGTGCCGATCCCCGGAACAGTGACGCCGCTGACGCGGTTCGTGCCACCGGCTGCGATCAGATAGAACGCGTGGTTGGCAATGCTTGAATTCGTGTGAACGCCGCCGCTATCAGCCGTGCCGGTGTAGCGAAGTGTGTAGTGATCGGGATCGCCGACGGAATTGGGGTTGTCCATTTTCCGAAGTGCGTCGCCCGCGGTTCCCGGGGTGTAGGCGTCTTCGCCGATCTTCCAGGTGTCGGCGCTGACTGCTCCGTCCGCATATGCCTCGACCATCGCTCCGAAAATGTCCGAGGTTGCTTCGTTAAGGGCACCGGATTCATTGGAGTAGGTAAGATTTGCGGTGCGTTCGGTGACGCCGTGTGTCATTTCGTGGCCGCAGATGTCGATGGTCGTGAGCGGAGTAAACGTCGTGCCGTCGCCATCGCCGTAGGACATGCGGTTGTTGTACCAGAATGCGTTGTTGTAACGGCCGCTGGTGCCAAAGTGAACACGCGAAGTGATAAGGCTCGTACCGGTCGCCGCCGCTGCGGTCGTGACGCCGGGTCCGCCGCTCCCGTCGATGCCATTGCGGCCGTGGACGTTTAGGTAATAATCGTAAGTTTTTGCTGCACCGTAGTGAGCATCGACGCCGGCACGCTGGGCTGTTGTGTTCCAGATGTCGTCGGTGTCGGTATAACGCGAAGCGGTGCCGCCTGAGCCGGTGGTCTCGTTGCCGGTCGAATTCATATTGAACGTGCCCTGTTTGCGGGTCAGGTCTTCCATATAATAGGTCGCACCGACGCTGCTGGTGTTGATCGAGACCGTTCCGCTGTAAAGCGATGAGCCCGAACCGGTCTGCAGATTGTTGTATTCGAGGAGCCTGTCGCCGGTATGTGCGTCGATGAAAACGACCGGAACGGCGGTCGCGTCCGAACCGTCGATGCGCGGCGTTTCGACACGGTATGCTAGGTGGTCGCGGTCTTCGCCGCGGAAAACGTAGAGATCGATGATCGGCGAATCGGTCTGCTTAGCACGGCCGCGATAGGCACTTGTGGCAAAGCGGAGAGCTTCTTTCTGGGAGAAGTTGGGGCTCGTGTTCACCGAGATGCGGTCTTTGAGATCATCAGTGACGGTGAAAAGAGAACCGTCAGATTTAAGGTGGACGATCGCTTCGCCTTCCCAAACGGGCACGCCGCCGACAGTCTGGCGAACACGAGTGTGTGCCATTTGCAGGTCGTCGATCTCGACCTTTTGGATCTCAAAATCATCGACATTGCCGATCAAACCGCTCGCTGCCCGGTCGCGCAAAATGTCGAGACTGATGCGTTTGGCAGTTTCGCGTTCGT
Source organism: Acidobacteriota bacterium (assembly GCA_031362825.1). Taxonomy (GTDB): domain Bacteria; phylum Acidobacteriota; class Blastocatellia; order Pyrinomonadales; family Pyrinomonadaceae; genus OLB17. Next base: position 2,908 of record JANLTF010000515.1, read on the forward strand.
CCTGCGAGCCGGTGCCAAACACCGCCTTGTTTGCTTCGGCACGCTTTGAAATGGTGCCAAAGACTATCAAAACACTAACAACTATCGCCAATAGGCCGAGAATTTTTTTCACGTTGATTGATCTCCTCAAATTTAATTTTTAGCTATGTAAGGAACGACAAAAGCAGCTACACGCAAATGCGCAAGCCGACCTTCGACGAAAGCAAAAAAGTTGTAGTCTCCACTACGTAAATCGAACCGCTAATTTTGAACAGAATTGGAAAGGCGAGAAAATTTTATCATCAATAGGATTTGTGTCAAGTATGTGAGCTACCTATCGAACGAAGGCCGGGTCTCAATGTTTTGGATTTGAGACCTGCTTTTCGGTGCCTTGGCGAATTTTGCGCCTTTGCGTGAAGAAAAGGTCGTTTTCACTCAAAGGCGCCGAGGCCGGAAAGGAAAGGCCAAGGCAGAAACCGCCAACATCGGCGAATGACTATTTCAAATTGACGCGAAGTGTGTATTTCGCTGTCGGGTGGGCGACGACATAGATGTAATAATTGCCGGTTCGCGGTATCTTGCCACGCCAGCGTTTTCCGCCGTTCGACTCGGTGCCGAAATTGACAGGACTGCTCGAGTAGAAATTTGCCGAGCGGCTGACGGAGAATTCGGCACGGTTCTTTCCGCTGCGGCGCCATGAGATATTGACCGTCATCGTGCGGCCTTTTTGGGCGCGTATGACATAGCTGTCGTGTGCCTCGCCGCCGATGTATCCATTAACAGTCGCCGGGCTCGTGAGGCGTTTCTTAGGTGTTCGGTCGGTCTGCGCCGAGGCTGAACCGGCCGCACCGAGTATCGCGATCGTGAGAACGGCAATTAGGGCCAAGTTGTTTTTTATTCTCTTCATACTGATATTCATTCGTTAGTCCTCGACCGCATCCGGCGACCGTTCCTGAGCTATCGAAATGGTGTATATATAGGAATTTGCGACGTATCGAGTGGTTTCCCGCGTGTCTTTAGGGTAGATGCCCGCGTTGGAATTCGGTCCCATTAGCCTGAATGTAAAATCGTCGGTCTTAGTGGCAAACTCTGCATATTCGCGAGATTCGATCTCGCTTCTGATGATCTTCTTGACTTTGCCTAGGATCTTTTCGAGGTCAACGAGCTTCATATTGGGGTGAATTCCGTTGGCTGTCTTGAATCGCGGATCCCAGACCTCGATATTTATAATGCGGGCAGTTTCGTCGATCGGACTTTGCGGGTCTGCTTCGTCGGCGTAGAGCGTCATCAACTGGACGTCGCCCTGTTTGACGGAGATCAATGCCACGCCCTCGCCGTCGCTTGTGCGTTCGAATGTCATTCCTTTCATCGCGGAGCGGGCTTGTGCGATGGTCGTTCCGAGACGAATGTCGCCGGCGGACGTTTTCGTGATCGAAAAGTTCGCGGGTGCGGCGGGCTCGTCATCAGAGACTCTCCCATTGACCTCAATACAATAAATGTAAGCACCGGCCGTAAATTTGGTTGCGAACTGCTCGCGTGGATCGGGGTATGTGACATCGTAGATGCCGGCTTTGCTCGAATTTATGCCCTTATATTCAAAGCGGACGCCTGCCGGCTGTTTGGTAAAGTCTGCATATTCCGTTTCGCCGTAAGCCAGCGTCATCCGGCCGATCTTTCCCATTACTTTCTCGGCAGCGACGATCGTCATTCCGGCATAGACGCCTGCGGCGGTCTTGTAGCGGGGATCGATGACCTTGATCGTGATTATCTTTGAATTGCTCGTCACTTCGATCGGGTTGAAATTCGCGTCGGTCGTTTCAGGGGTGACCATCATGACGAGCTTTCCGCTCCGGCTGACGTTTATTTGGCCGTCCTCGCCGGTATTATTGAATTCGGCGTCCTGATACACATTTTTTGCTTGGCGAATGGTCATCCCGAGACGAATGCCGCCGACCGAATCCTTCGTGATCAAATACTCCGAGCCGCCTTGGCCCAATGCGGTAGTTACAACAAACAAAGCCATAAAGCTGATGGCAGATAAAAGGCTGGTCGATCTTATTCTCATAGTTTTTCTCCTTGTAGAAAGCTGGTTACTTCTTAATATCAGCGGCTACACGGAAGCCGATGTAGGCGATCTTGTACGTTCGACCGGCCTCATTCGAAGCACCGGAACGAGCTTCGTTGCTATGCTTGCTCCAAGCCCCGCCTCGCAGAAAGTGGGTGTCGTATTTTTTGTCGTAGCGGCCATCGACCCATTCGTAAACATTTCCGTGCATATCAAAAAGTCCCCAGCCATTTGGCTGATAGCTGCCGACCGCAACGGTCTTTGCTTTGTAATCGGCAGTTGGCGTAGTCACCGCCAGATCTTTGTGAAAATTCGCCTGACTCGGTTCTAATGTATCGCCGAACGAAAAGGTCGTGGTCGTCCCGGCCCTGGCGGCATATTCCCATTCGGCGTCGAGAGGCAGCCGGTATGTAAATCCATCATTCTTCGCATTCAGCTTCTTGATAAATTCATCTGCGTCCGCCCACGACACGTTTTCGACAGGACATCGCGGACAAGGCTTAAACTCGCTTGGATTGGTTCCCATGACGTTTTGGTATTCATCTTGGGTGACTTCGTATTTTCCAAGCCAAAATCCTTTTTCAATGGCCACTTTGGGCTGCGGAGTCTGGCCGCCGGCGAATCCCATCAAGAACGAGCCGGCCGGAATTTGAACGAGTTCCATTCCGATCGAGTTCTTCTTAACTGTCGGGATCTTTGCCGTTCCGGTGGTAGGTGTGGTCGGCTTCGCCGGAGTCGGAGTCGGTTTTGCTGTTGGCGTCGCTGGTTTCGCCGGTGTTTTAGATGGCTTTTGAGCACTAACCCGATCAGCACCTATGATAAACAGTCCGGTTATCAAGGCTGTGATCAATATTCCCCTCAGGGTCTCTTTATTTTGGTTCATCAAAAACATTTGTTGCTCCTATTATTTTCGTCGTTTGTCGCTCTTGTGTAGTTAACCTTTGTTCCGAACCTGTTGCGAAGTTTTTATCGGACATCTGCCAATGTTTTGGTAGCCCGGGTTCGGGCGTTCGGTGTTGTTGACCTCGAGCTAGATTTGAACCTCTGCAAATTTTGATTTGGTTCTAATCCCCATCGCAGACTAAATATTTGTCGGGAATCCAACCTTTTAATTTCTCATTGTCGTCATTAAACATACCGACCTTTGCTTTCCCGTTTTTTCGTTCAAAAACATAAACTTCGCTATTTTTCAATATTCGGAATTTAAATTTTC
>JANLTF010000310.1:0-2514 GCA_031362825.1 Acidobacteriota bacterium
TGCCATTCCCGGATTCGCCGCGATCAGATCGGCAACACTAACGCCTGTGCGGTTTGAGATCGTCTGCCAAGTCTCGCCCGAGGTTGAATTTGCGAGGTTCGTGTTGTTGATCTTCGACGCCGGAATTCGGCGGAAAAGTGCGACCACGTCGTTCGCCTTACCTGCGGGAACGTTTATCACATACGGCGTCGGCGGCGTTACGTTACCGCGGAGGTGCGGATTGAGGTATCGAAGGTACTGAACACTCGTGTCCGAAGCCTGTGCGATCAGTCCAAGATTTGTCGAGCCCGGAATCCGGATACGATCGTAAACAAGGCTCGGAGCCGGACGAACATGGCCGAAACCGTACTGATTCGGGCTGTTCGCGATCAGGATCGTGGCCAGAATGTTCGGAACGTAATTCCGTGTTTCCTGCGGCAGATACGGATATGCGAGCCAGAAATTTGTCGCTCCCGCACGCCGAATGGCCTTATCTACATTTCCCTCACCGCAATTGTATGCGGCGATTCCGAGTTCCCAGTTGCCGTAGCGGTTGTAAAGGAACTTCAGATAACGGGCCGAAGCACGCGTTGCTTCGTCAAAACTGTTTCGCTCGTCAACGTAAGCGTTTCGCTGAAGGCCAAATCTGGCGCCGGTTCCCGGAATAAACTGCCACAGCCCCGAGGCCGCCATGTGCGACATCGCACTTGGCTTCCAAGCACTTTCGACCTGACCGAGCCATGCGACATTCTCCGGAACGCCCTCTTCCTTGAAAATGCGACGGGCCATCCGCATGAACATGCCCGAACGGTAAAGGCCGATCTCCATCGTCGTCTTGCCGCGTCCGCGATAGTAGTTAATGTACTGCTGGATCATCGGATGGACCTGAAACGAGAATCCAAGCGATTTGTTGGCGACTGCGTATTGAATATATTGGTACTGTTGTTGAGCGACCGGATTGTTATCAACCTGCTGCTCTTCGGGAGTCAGTTCGAGTTTCGAAAGCTCATCCAGCGGTGACGGCTCAAATTCCTGATTATTAAATCCCACTTTCGGCCCACCGGCATTCGTTCCCGAAACAGCCGCTGTCAGGATCGCCGTGTCCGAAGCCGATCTCGTCTGCGTCGGCCTCGCAACCATCGCGACCCTATCGGAAAGAGCGGTATCGATACTCCAAGTGCACGTCGCGGCAAGTTCGCGGACATTCGGCAACTGTGTGTCAGCCGGAAACTCAATGCGGTAAACGGTTTCGATCAGTTTGTTGTAGCAGCCTTGAAGTTTCGGATCTTTCTGGATGTTAAGCGTCGAATAAAGAAAGACCTCGACCGACTTGTTAAATTTTTCGCCGGCCATCTGACGGTTGTCATCAACATACGCAAGCAGGCCTTCCTTAAAAGAAAGCCCGGATCTATCCAGAACGTCCTTAACTGCGTCTTGAGCCTTGGCCACCTGCGGTGTCATCGTACCATTGCTCGACGTGCTGCTCGTGTACTGAGCACTAGTGAGCGAGGCAAAAGCCAAAATTGTGAATGATGTAAGACTTAAAACTTTATAAATGCTATTTTTCATCAAATCTCGTAAAACCTTATTATCGAGCCAATTGGCCCGCAAATGTGAATAAATAAATTCTAAATAACTCTAACGCTTCAATATATCGAAAGTTCCACTAGCATGCCGCTTAACACACATTAGGGCATTATATCGCTTTAAAGATACCACGCCCACCGCTATGGTGTCAACGCCCAAACTGCCCATAACATAAGGACATCCGCCGTTTCAGCCTGCCTTTACGGACTTCTCTTTCGGCTTCGCGACGGGCAAAATGCTCGGCCTTAGTGCGGCGTCGAAAACCTGCCGCACGTTCTCTACAAATATAAACGTCAAATCGTCGCGAACTTCCTGTGGAAGATCTTCGAGATCGCGTTCGTTCGGTGCCGGCATTATAACGGTCTTGATCTTCGCACGGCGTGCCGCAAGTAGCTTCTCTTTGACGCCGCCGATCGGCAGCACGTTGCCGCGCAATGTGATCTCGCCCGTCATCGCCACGTCTTTCCGCACCGGACGCTGAGCGAGAACGGAAACAAGCGCGGTTGCCATCGTAATTCCCGCCGAAGGCCCGTCTTTCGGTATCGCACCTTCTGGCAGATGGATATGAATGTCGAAATTCTCAAGCGCGTCGTCGGGAATTCCAAGTTCGCTCGATCGAGCCTTGGCATACGAAAACGCCGCTTGGGCCGACTCCTGCATTACCTCGCCTAGTTGGCCCGTAAGCAAAAGCTTGCCCTTGCCCTTTGTTTTTAGCGCTTCGATGAACAAAATATCGCCGCCGACCGCCGTCCATGCAAGGCCTGTAACGGTTCCTATTTCATCCTTTTTGAGAGCACCCTCGTTATGAATTTTCGAGACACGAAGGTATTTCTTGACATCGTCGCTGCCCACTACGACCGGTACAAAATCGCCTTCCAGCTCCGCCTTCTGACGTGCAACTTTGCGGCAGATCTTGCCAAGTTCACGCTCAAGCTGCCGCAGACCCGC
>JANLTF010000535.1:0-4425 GCA_031362825.1 Acidobacteriota bacterium
TGCCAACTTTCAAAATCACCTTCGCGGATCTGGTCTGCGGTCGCCAGCACTTCGCCAATTTCGGAACCGCCGTATAGTCCATAACTCGCCGCACGGAGCAGCTCGAATGAAAACGTTGGATCCCGAAAATGAAGTTTCATAGAGGCTTCCTGTTCACGTAGTCGCCATTGCTTTCATCTATTGTCGATGTGCGACTGCACCCCACCGACGAATGAGAAAGTTATAGATCGGAACGAATACGAGTCCCATATAAACGCCGTAAAGGAAACTCTCGGCCAGTCCGAGGAAAAAGCCCCCAACGGTCAGCCACTTGAAGGCGGGCAGTACAGCTTCGAGAAATTGGTACGCATGTAAACTCTGCGGTACGATCAATCCGTAGATGACGCAGAGTATAAAGCTGATGGCGGTAAAAATTCCCAGCGACCAGCTCACTACTTTGATATTCAGCATTAATTTTCCTCCTCATAAATGTCCTCACGAGTTAGCGGCAGATCGGCGGGTTGTCCGCGCGAAACGAGTATTTGGTGCACCTCGACGGCTCCTTCCCGAAACGCTGCGGAGGACGCCCGCAGATAAAGTCTCCACATACGCACGAATCGCTCGTCGAATTGTTCGAGCACCTTTGGCACGACATGCTCAAAACGTTCGGACCAGTGATCAATGGTCATGCGATAATGTGGGGCGAGATTCTCGACATCCCAAATGCGGAAATCCTTCGTCGCTAAATGCGTGATCGTTTCGGGAAGTGTCGGAATATAACCGCCGGGAAAAATGTTTTTTTCGATCCAATAATTGATTGGACCTTCTTCCACATTGGTTATTAAATGGAGAAGGGCCAAACCGCCCGGTTTTAGAAGTTTTTCCACCGTTTGAACAAACCCCGCAAGATTTTCTTTTCCGACATGCTCCATCATCCCGATACTTATGATCTTGTCGAATTGTTTTCCTTCTTCGAGTAGGGCGCTGTAATCCAGCAGCCGCACGTTCGCCTTATCGCCCAAGCCCTGCTCTTCGATTGCCCAGTTTGCCCCTGTGTGCTGTTCTTCGCTGAGAGTAACGCCCGTTGCGATCACGTTGTAATGCTCGGCGGCCCGTACCACCAGCGAACCCCAGCCGCAGCCGATGTCGAGCAGGGTCTCGTCGGGTTGCAGTCGCAGTTTTTTGAGCGAATGATCAATTTTCTGCCGCTGTGCCTCATCGATCGTATCGGAAGCATTGCGAAAATAAGCACATGAGTAAGTCAGCGATTCGTCGAGCCAAAGGCGAAAGAAATGGTTGCCTAAATCGTAATGGCGGGCGATGTTTTCCTTGGCGTGGCCGAGCGATCGCACCTTGCTGGCTAGCCGCAGGGCCGATCCCGTGAAACCGTGAGTTTTTTGAGTAACGGACATCAGCCCGCCCTTTATGGCAAGCGACATTAGATCGGCCAGGTCGCCGTCAATGTCCACGCGCCCGTCCATATAGGCATCGCCAAAACTTGTCAGCATATCGTCACCGATCAAGCTGAGAATATCGTAATCATTCAGCTTTACCGTAAATTGCGGTTCGGCTTCCCCATAGCTTTCGGTCTTACCATTTCCGTATCTCACCGCGAAGGAGCCGCCCGAGAGCTGCCCGAATAATTTGTCTTTTGTCTTGCCCAGCGTCTTGTCTAATGCAGGTTTTGCTAACACAGTTTCCCCTTTGAATTATTTTTGTCGTGTAGGCAGAGTTAAATCTCTATGCTTTTCTGAAATTTCCCCGATCAATGTTGATGTCCGCTTTTACCGGTATTTCCAGTGCGAGCTTGTGTTTCATCTCCGCTATTGTTGTCCGTAGTCTTACCGCCGTGTTGATGCCCGCCACCATGCCCGCCGTGCCCGAAGAGATGCATGCCTATAAAAAGCACAAAAATCAGAATCCAGAACCAATTTGCCAATATCCAATCCATTTTAAATCTCTCCTTGTCAGCCAATTCCCGAGGCCGCAATGATTTTTGTACGCAATTGCCATTACACCCCAATAAATAAAAATGGCGGTGATGGTAAAACCTTGATGGCCGAGTTGTAATCGCCGCCGTCTTTTTTATTAAGGCACTTACGCACAGCAGGAATGCTTTTCCATTCCCTGATGTTTGGTTGCCGAAAGGGTGCCCTCGGTCATGCTCACTTCGTCGGGCGATCCGTGGGTGATAACCACGTATTTTCCGGCTTTGATCTGCGTTTCGTATTCGATGATGCTGTCCTCGGGAATCCCAAGACCATAAAGTCCGGCACCTACGGCACTCAAACCTCCGACCACCACAGCACCCTCAAGAGCTCCAATGATCCACCCGACGAGCGGTCCAGCCGCAAGCAAAGGCCCGATTCCGGGTATCACAAAAAACGCCGACCCGAACAAAAGCCCCCAAATTCCGCCCCAGAAGGCCCCTGTCTTACCCCACGACTTCATGCGGTCGCCAGTCGTGTAATATCCGACTACCTCTTCTTCCGTCTGGTAATCCTTGCCGACGATCGACAGTTTCTGCATGTCGAATCCCGATCTCTCAAGTTCCCGGACAGCTTCTTCTGCCTCTTCGTGAGTGTCATAGATAGCAACGACGGCGCTGTTCTCACCTGTTTCCGACCCTTTCGAGTTATCATTCATTTGTTCCGCGTGTGCTTGCATAGTAATCTCCTCCTTAATTCATCTCTAATTCCGGAAACGCCGCTGCGACCGCGTTTCTGTCTGATCGCCTTATCGAGCTTGATATGGCGAGTGTGTACAGGTCATCCTGCTTATCGTTCCTCTCAAATGGAGCCAACACAGTGTGACCACCTTCGTTCTCCCATCTATCGGTAGCTCTCTCGTCATCACTCGGTTTCACCTTCATGTTCCTTACTTCTGCTGGTACTTACTTTCATCTGTCAGCTTTTTCCGCACCACGCACGATTTGGACCGAACATTTGGCGTGGAGGGCTACAGCTTGTGAAACCGAGCCTAGCAGGAAACGTTCAACCATCCCGTAGCCATGTGAGCCGACGACGATCAGATCGGCGCCAAATGCATCAGCTTCGTCTAGAATCACTTCTTTTGGCGAACCCGAAGCGACGCTCGTCGTAATACCGAGTTTGTTGCTCTCAGAACCAATGCGGAGTTTGATTGCCGCATCGTCAACAGCCGCATTAGCTCGTTGTAAGTAAGATTTTTCAATCTCTTCAAAAACGTTCATGTCTATACCGTCTCCTGGATAGGCTAAGGGCAGAAAAGGCCGTTCGACTGCCGAAATAACGAGCATTTCGCTGCCATCGGGAAAAGGTTGGCGGGCGATTTCTTCGACTGCCGCTTCGCTTGGTTCAGAGCCATCGATTGCTAAAAGTATTTTCCACAACTTGTCTCCCGACTTCGCTCTGCGAACGATCTCGACCGAACAAGTCGCGTGCAGAGCCACAGCGTGTGAGACAGAGCCGAGCCAAAAACCTTCAATCGTCCCATAACCGTGCGAGCCGACTACGATCAAGTCGGCTCCGAAGGCTTCCGCCTCGTCGAGGATGACGCTTTTGGCGGAGCCATCAATAGCGCTTGTCGTTACAGTTATAGCCGGGTTTCCATCACGCAAGATTTCGGCTGCATCTTTGGTCGCATCCTCAGCCGCTTTTAGCGCATAGTGGTCAGCTTTCGCGAAAGTTTCCTCCATAACTCCCATGGGTTCCAGTCGAGTTATCAGCGGCGTCCTTTGATAAGCAGAAACTATGCGGACTTCCGTGTTTATCGGAAATGGTCTCGTTGCGACCTCGTTAACCGCCGCTTTGCTTTGTTCAGAGCCGTCCGTGGCCAAAAGTATTTTCATGATTTCTCTCCATCGGTAGGCTTGGCGGTATCGCCCTCCTCTTTCTCTGTAGGGGCGGTTTCCTTCATCTTTACGCGCTTTAAAAGCAATGCGTTGACGACAACTACGAGGGTCGAGCCAGACATCGACAGGGCGGCGATCTCCGGGCTTAACAAAAGGCCGATTGACGGATACAGCAGGCCAGCGGCGAGTGGGAAGGCAATGACGTTGTAACCGGCAGCCCACCACAGATTCTGTCGCATCTTGCGCCGCGTTGCTCGGCTCAGGATGATCGCCCCGATGACATCGAACGGGTCGCTTTTCATCAGCACAACATCAGCTGCTTCCATCGCCACGTCCGCCCCCGCACCGATTGCGATGCCCACATTTGCCTGCGCCAGGGCAGGTGCATCATTGATTCCGTCGCCGACCATGCCAACCCGGAGACCACGAGCCTGCATCTCCTGAACCTTCTCCGCCTTCTGGCCTGGTTGGACCTCGGCGAAGACCACTTTTACGCCAAGTTCTTTGGCAACCAGATTTGCGGTACCTTGATTGTCACCCGTTAGCATCGCCACCTCGATGCCTAACTTCGCTAGTTGGTCAATCGCCTGTTTCGCACTGGGGCGAATCGCATC
>JANLTF010000555.1:0-2645 GCA_031362825.1 Acidobacteriota bacterium
ACGTCGTAGCCGTTCTTTTTCGGCAACATCACGTCGAGAATTATCAGATCAAAATGAGCCGCAAGAGCCGCGTCAAATCCTTTTTTTCCGTCATTCGCCGAAACCACGTCAAAACCCTCACTCCGCAGACGGTCGGTCAACGTAATGATCAGGCCTTCTTCATCTTCGACGAGGAGAATGTTCATGGCTAAAAGGGGAAAAGGGAAAGAGTCTAAAAGTGAAAAAGCAGAAAACACTCTCCGACCTACTTTTTCCCTTTTTCACATTTTTACTGTTTCACTTTTCAATTCGATCGTAAACTTGCTGCCTTTCCCAACCTCGCTAGTCGCGTAGACACGGCCGCCGTGGGCCTTTGCTATTTGGCGGACGAGCGACAGGCCGAGGCCATTACCGTGAATTTGAGCGTCAACGACTCCTTTCGAGCGATAAAACGGCTCAAATATCTGCTTGAGTTCGCTTTTGGCGATGCCGATGCCGCGATCTTCGACCGAGATCCTCACATTGCCGCCGCCGTTCTCGGCGGAAACTCGCAGCCAATTTGCACCATTGCCATATTTGACGGAATTAACGATCAGATTTTGAATAGCACCACTAAGTGCAGAATGATCGCCATTTATCGGCGGCAGCGTTTCCGCGATGTCGGTCTCGACATTGATCTCTTTGCCTTTAAGCAGGGAATTGCACTCCGCGAGCGCGTCATTGACGACATCAGCTACATTTGTTGTGACGAAATTGTATTGCTTCCGGCCTGAGTTCGCTCCCGCAAAATCAAGTATCTGCTCGACCATTCCCGTGAGTTTTTTGCCTTCGCCCTTGATGAGGTCGCCGTATCGCGAAACCTGACTATCTTCTTTCGCGACGCCGTCCGCAAGATTCTCACCCGCCGAATATATCACTGCGAGCGGCGTGCGAAACTCGTGCGAAACAGACGAAACAAAATCAACCTGTCGCTGTGCCAGCATCTTCGCCCGCTGTGCCGAGAAAATGATCGCGATCACGGCAGTGGCAAGCAATGCCAAAATGCCAAATCCCATCGCCAGATTTTGCCTCAGTGTCGAGGCTAGATAAGCATCAAGCGATCCCGACGAATGCTGCACCATCAGCGTCCACGGCGACTCTCCGCCGCCCTCGGCCGACGTTCTGGTAAAGACCGCAGTTTTCGGCTTGCCATCCTTCTTGACCTCGATCTGAAAAGTCTCGGGCTTGGCGTCCAATGGCTGGCCGGCGACAAGTGTCGTGGTTTCGAGCCGCGAGTTGACCAATATGTCGCTTCGACCTTCCGTTCGTTGGCCATCGATCGCGGAAAGGATGTTCTTATTTGTAAATTGTATGAAATTGTCCGGCGCGAGATTCAAAAGCTCTGCCGTGGCGTCGCGATTTTCGCCTGTCAGCGACTGAAATACGCTATTTCCCGCCTTGTCCGCAACGGCCACGCGGTACTCGCCGTCGCTAAAAAACTTAGCGGCGAGATCGGGCAGAACGCTTTCCTTTACGGTGTTTTCATTCAATTTGATAGCCAGATATCCGTAGCGGTGCGGCATCTTCATTTGTTCGTGCGTTGGCACTTCGGTACGGCGTATCACGATCCGATTGAGTTTCGGGTCAATGTTATGGATCGGCAATGCAAGTGTGTAGATGTCTTCAAAAACCGGATGAAAGCTCTTTTCGTCAGAAATGCGCGTCCGAATCGCCGCAAGCTCAGGTGTGGCCTCGACCGGCAGAAAGCCGCGCGTCGCCTTATCATATCTGAGCGGCGCGGCATTCGAATCAGCCTCAAAGAAATAGAAATCATCGATCAGCTCAGGGTACGACGTCTTTTCCCGCCAATAATCGAAACGTTCGTTAAACGGTGCCCAGTTTTTCGTCTTCCAGCTTTCCGAGTCGGTCTGAAAATTGAAATACGCGTTCTGCATCTCGCGGTTAAAATCCGACGCGAAACGATCAGCCTGTTCCTGCACGCGTGCGTGAGCCTTTTCACTTTCCGTCTTATTGATCTGCGTCAGCCCGCGATATTGCAGGACGCCAAGTATCGTGAGCAGCGTCAGCAGCCCAGCAACCAAAAGATATGTGACCCAAGATCGTTTCATAAAACGCTGTTCGTTGTTCGTCATTGGTTGTTCGTTGCAGAAGAACCGCAGTCGCTCCTTGCTACGAACAACGATCCGCGAACAACGAACCGTAATTTGCATTATGCAACTAACCGCCAACCACAAACAATGACTTTTCGCCACATTTTACATCCTTAACAAATTCTTTGCGTTGTCTTAATCACTCTTGATCTGTCGGCGTTTAATATCAAAAATGTCGAACGAGCGAAAAGTCCAGTTCTATTGCTCCTCCTAAAGAAGTAGTATGTTTCTTTAGCTCGTTCGCGTAGAAAATCTTAGTGGAGGCTATTTATGAAACGATTTATTTTCTCAATTTTATGCGTATCAGTGTTTTTCGCGGGTCTCGGTGCCATCGTCCAGACCACCGGTGCAAAATTTAAGTCCGATGAAAAGGCACTCGACGTCGTTCGCCGTGCCCGTATTGCGATCGGCGGGGATGTCGCGATCGCACAGATCAACAGCATGGTGATCAAAGGGCAAACGACCCACGGCGATCGTGCCGAAGCAGGCGAAACGGAGATCGCACTTCAGTTGCCT
>JANLTF010000011.1:0-1844 GCA_031362825.1 Acidobacteriota bacterium
GTTGGAGAAAGCGCAACGCGCCTGCAAAATGTATTACCATCTGTGCCCTTTACCTGGCTGGAGTTCGATTGCGGCGGCTCTGGTGTTTTCTTGCTGCCCCGCTGTAGATCTTACGCCCGCGAGCCTCGGGCCGGATGTAAACGCTCTGTATCCACCACCACCAAGCATTTCGCCAGTCGCTCCATTCATAAGTCACCAAAAGTCCGCCAACGATCTGCCCTTCGTCTTCAGCGACGACGTAAAAGCCTTTGTTCGGGTCGTCGACAATAGCGTTTACGGCCGGCCCAACGATTGAGTCATCCAACGTTTTGCCTTCGGTTTCGAGAGCCATCGCCTTGTTAAATTCGATAAAATGGCGTGCATCCTCCCCAGTGGCGAGCCTGATATTCATATTCGTTTCCTTGACGAAACATAGTTCGTCCTCTAGCCTAAAATGTTTTGCCAGCGGGCAAATTGAGATTATATGAAACTGCGGATACTTTATCACGGCAACTGTTTTGACGGCGTTTCGTCGGCCGCGATCTTTACCAAATTTTACCAGACAAAAATACACCCCGGAGCCGAGGTCTCGTACACACCAACGATGCATCGTGCCGGAAATGCCTTCGACCGCGAGCAGTTCGACGGCGATGAGAATGCGATCGTCGATTTCAAATATTGCCCGGACGAGCGGCTGACGTGGTGGTTCGATCACCACCAGTCTGCGTTTCTCACAAAGGAAGACGAGCAGCATTTTCTGGCTGATACATCAGGCACAAAATTCCTCGATACCGAGAGCAAATCGTGCGCCGAGTTCATCGCCCGCATCGCTAAAGAAAAATACGGTTTCGAGGACGAATCGCTGGCGGAACTGATCGAGTGGGCACACATCATCGACGGTGCGTTGTATGAGTCACCGGCACAATGCGTTGAGCTTCGCTCGTCCGCTCTTAAGCTGATGCAAGTGATCGAGGGCGAGAAAGATCCGGAGTTCGTCGCAAAGATCATCCGCTCGCTGACCGCTAGAACGCTCGGCCAGATCCTTGAGAGTAATGAGATCCAAGAGCGTCTCGAACCGATCCTCGAACGCCATTGGAGCACGGTCAATACGATCAAAGAACGTGCGGTTTACGACCGCGGCGTTGTCACCTTTGACCTGACCGACACCGGCATCGACGGCTATAACAAGTTTATCCCTTACTATTTCTATCCCGAGACGACCTACGTAGTCAGCCTCAGCCAGAGTGATTTCCGCACAAAGATCTCCGTCGGCTCAAATCCGTGGGCACCACGCCCGCGAACCCACAACATCGCCGAGATCTGCGAGCGCTACGGCGGTGGCGGCCACGCGGTTGTGGGGGCGGTTTCACTGAAACGCGAGGATCTGGAATTGGGCAAGAAGTATATGAAGGAGATAATCGAAGAGCTTCGATTTGAAGACTAAAAAAGGCGGGCCACAAAGCCCGCCTTTTTCGTGAAGGATAGTATAAAAACTAGCCCTTTGTATAAACACTCGTGGTCGAGCTTTTGCCGCGAGGACTGTCCGAATCACGGACTACAGTAAGCGTTTTGCCGTCAACTCCAAGCTCATAGGTGATCTTGGTCGTCGTGGTCATTGCCGCACCGTCCTGGCCCGTCATCGTACGCGATGTGTTGATAACAGCCTTGCTGCCATCCCACTTTCCGGTCGTCTTTACAGGAATGGTCGCGCCGCCCGGTCCTGGCTGATCAACGGTAACTTCTTTACCGTCAAGCGTGTAGGACTGGTCGCCACCGCCGCCGCCCATGCCGCCACCGCCACCCATGCCGCCACCGCCAGCGGGACGTCCGCCGGTTGCATCCGCAGGCGGGGCATTACGCTCAGT
>JANLTF010000035.1:0-22682 GCA_031362825.1 Acidobacteriota bacterium
TCGTCGGCTTCGTCCTCGACAAACTACTGCACAAAAAGGGCGAACCGAGATCGGAGGATTTTGCGTTCTGGTGCTATCTGTTTGGGCTGATGGCCTTTTGGGGCGGCCTGACATCGATGGATAGCGGGTCGGAACTGGGCAAGATCATTTATCTGCTCATCAACCTCGGCCTCGTCGGTATCGCGATCTATCTAAAGCGTTCGGTCTTTCTCGTTTTCGGAGCAATCGGCGTCCACGTCTATCTCGGCCACCTCGCGTACCGAGTGTTCGCTGATTCGTTTCTCTTCCCATTCGCCGTCGCCGCGCTAGGCCTGAGCTTAATACTCGTAACCGTCTTTGCCCAGTCATACCTAAACCGCCGAGCGAAGGAAGAATCGATCAAAAGCGGGCCGGAGATAGAAACGGCATAAGCTATCGTATCTATAAACGGTCATCGACTACGCACAGAAAAATTTTGCTAAAACACCCTTCGGCCAGACCTATCAGGTTACCGTCAATAGCAAGGCATATACCTTTATGCCCGGCACCCAGCCCGTAGTCGCGGCTAACGGCGTAAACGAACTAAACTTCACCGCCCAGCCATAAAGTTAATAGCGGGTGGTTTAACACACACAAGAAATTAGCCACAGATTACACAGGTAAAACGGATAAGAAGCCAAATTTCTTATCCGTTTTTATCTCTCTCCGTTACGGCGTTGATTCAGTAAACTCTGCTGATGACGCAGGTCATTCCTCGATTTGATTAGGCAGATGATTATCCGTCGATCACGCCTGAACCGATTTTCGACCAAAAACGTCTTGGTAACGCCCCATTTTTCGCGCGGCACCAAGCCCCAAATCCGCGTTACCAACATCCTTTTTCGCGTTACCAAGCATCATTTACGCGTCACCAAGTGCCCTAAAACAGGTTACCAAACACCATTTTCGTCAAATTTGTTGAATTAAATGTGGTACGTACCACAATTCGAACGTGAGGTGAAAAATACACATTTGGTTCACCACCAAAACGCGATTCTACGAACACAAAGTCGGTGAGCCCGACGACGGTTGTCAACTTTTCACGCTCGCATCGCATCTATTGATTAACAAATTATGGATAATGGGAGAATGATGAAAAGAACTGCGATCGTTGGGGTGTTTGTTTTGAGTTTGTCGTGGGCCGTTTTTGGGCAGGTTGCTCCCGGCATCGTGAAGAAAGATCTGCCGCAGACGGAGATCGACCGGATCATAAAGAAATTCACGACAAACGAAGGCCTGTTCCGACGGGCGTTGAATGTTTATGCGTTCAAACGCTTTGCGACGATACAGACGATCGGAATGGGCGGGCAGATCTCGGGTACGTACAAACGCGATTCGTTTATGACCTTTAACGAGGCCGGCGAGCGGATCGAGAAGATCAATTTCGCACCGATCTCAACGCTCAAGGACATCACGGTTTCCGCCGAAGATATCGACAATCTTGGCGGCATTGATCCGTTTGCCATCGATCCGAAAATTGTCGATCAGTATAGATTCGATTACCTCGGCAAAGAGCGGATCGACGAACTCGACCTCTATGTTTTCGACGTCGGTCCAAAGGTCATGCCGGACGCCAAAAAGGGTGTCGCAAAGTATTTTCAGGGCAGGATCTGGGTCGATGACGAGGGTCTGATGATCGTCAAAACACAGGGAAGGGCCGTTCCAGAAGGAAAACAGCGGTTTCCGGTGATTGAGACCATCCGCGAGAATGTCGATGACCGTTTCTATTTCCCGACGTATTCGAGTTCGGACGACACGCTGGTTTTCCCCAGCGGCCAGGTCGTTAAAATGAAGGTTCGTGTTCGATACACCGGCTATACCGTCGGCATGACGGACGTTATCATCCTCGACGACGACGATCCCCGGGCACAGCCGCAACCGACGCCGACTCCGACGAAGAAGCCCTAATTTATCAGTCGATCACGAAATGATCTTGTGCCAGTACGTCGGCATTCAAAGGGCCGTGTGTCAGATGGTCGTGGAAAAAGATCTGGTCGCGGCCGTTTGCTTTTGCTTTGTACAGGGCGCGGTCCGCGTTGCGGATGAGGTCGATCTCGGACATTTCGAGATTTGGAAATGCCGTAGCAATTCCCGCACTGACCGTAAGGAACGGGCTCGTTTCCGATCCTTTGTGAAAGATCTTCATCTGCCTTACGTTCTCAATCGCCTGCTCGGCGATCAGACGAGCTCCGGCCGAACTCGTGCCTCCAAGAACTAGCGCAAATTCTTCGCCGCCAAACCTCGCCACGAGATCGGTCGGTCGCTTGATCGTCGCGGCAAACGCTTCGGCGACCTTTTGCAAACAATCGTCGCCGGCCTGATGCCCGTAGGCGTCGTTAAACCGTTTGAAATGGTCGATGTCGAGCATCACCAGCGAGATCTCGGTCTTAAAGCGGACCGCCCGGTGCCATTCGTCCGCGAGGAAGCTTTCAAAACGCCGACGATTTCCGATCTTCGTCAGGCCGTCGGAATTTGCCAGGGCCTGGAGGCTTTCGTTTGCGGCGGCAAGCTCGCGCGTGCGTTCGGTCACGAGCCGCGAAAGCTTCTTTTCACGCTGTTCGAGCTGATGGACACTAACTTTCCAGACGGTCAGAAGTGCAACCGACGCTCCGAGAACACATATCAGAACGAACAGCCATGTCTGATAAAAATACGGCTTTAGTTCGATCTTTACTTCGGAGCCCTTCTCGTTCCAGACACCGTCGCTATTGGCTGCTTTGACCTTAAACGCATATTTTCCGGGCGGCAGGTATGAGTAGTAAGCGGTGCGGCGAGTGCCGGCATCGACCCAGTCCTCGTCGTGGCCCTCGAGCTTGTACTGAAACTTGATCTGATCCGATTTGATCAGGCTAATGCCGGTGTAGCGGATCTCGATGTTCTGCTGGCCCGGCTCGATCGATGCAACTTCGCCAAAATCAACCGGCGAGCGTTCGACCAAAACGTCCTCGACCACGACCGTCGGCGGCATCGGATTTGGCCTTTCAGCCCGCGGATCGACGATCGCAACGCCTTCCTGAGTCGGGAACCAGAACTTGCCGTCTTTGTCTCTCAAACTCGATGGCTGGCGGCCGCCGTTACACTCGTTCGAGAGCATTCCGTCCTCTTTGCCGTAGCCGACGCTGTTGATCTTGGCGATCTTTCCGTCGGCAAAATCGTTTAGTTCCTGACGTTTGACGCGATAAATGCCACGGTTCGAGCTGATCCAAAAGAATCCCGCCTCATCTTCTTCGATCGCAAAGACACCGCTGTTGTACAGGCCGTTAACTTCTTTATAATTGACGAACTCACCATTCTTGAATCGGCTCATCCCTTCGTCGTAAGTGCCGATCCAGAAGGTGCCTTCGCTGTCCTCGTAAATGCTCCGGACGTAATTCCCGGCGAGGCCGTCCGCGACGGTGTAGTTTGTAAACCGTCCGTCCTCGAACTTGCTCAGCCCTCCGTAGCCACCAAACCACAGTCCGCCTTTTGAGTCCTCGAAGATCGTCGTCATGAATTCGCCTGGCAGGCCGTCCTGAGCCTTATATTGCTGCGTTAGCTTGTATTCATTGAATCTGAGCAGGCCTTTGTTTGTTGCAGCCCAAACGTTGCCGTTTCGGTCACCTTTGATCGCAAACACGTGCGAGCCTTTGAATTGACTCGACGCGACACCGTTTTGAATAACGAATATTCCACCATTGAGGCCGACCCACATCTTGCCGTTTGCGTCTTCCCACAGCGATTGCACCGACTTGCGGCCCTCGCTCCAGGTCTCGTCGGGCGGCGTGTTGGGCGACGGAGATCTCGGTTCGAGTGTTGCAAATTTGCCGTCGCGATAGATGCTCAGCCCCTTGCTTGTTCCGATCCATATGTTGTCTTGCCGGTCGCGATATAGCGGATACACCTCGGAGTGGACGAGCCCGTCGCTTTTGCTCAAACCCTCGATGACCTGCATTCGCCGCCGCATCAGCCCGCGGTCTGTCGCGAGCCAAACGTTCCCTTCGCGGTCGTGATAGAGATCCTGTATCGAACCGGCCGTTAGTCCGGCGCCGGTCCCCCACACTTTGACCTTGTCGTCCTTGATCTGAACGAGCCCGACGCTCGTGGTCGAAGCTCCGCCGCTCGCCATCCATACGCTGCCATCGGCCTCTTGCCAGGGCGAATGATAGATCGAGTTCTCAGGCAAGCCCTCCGCGATGCCATAGGTCCGCAAGGTGCCGTTTCGCAGACAAAAGACCTTATTGTGCGACATCCACAGGTTGCCTTCGTTATCCTCAAATGTATTTACCCGGAAATTGATCTTCGAGAGGTCGATAGGAATAAAGGTTGATCTGCCGCCGTGAACTTCAGTTATTCCGTTCGGGGTTATTTTCCACTGTGTGCCAAATTTTCCGCTTACGACAAAATCTTCGTCATATCTGCCCTGCTTCTCGATAAAATCGAAGTTCCCGTCGGTCAGGCCGTACCAGCTTCTCGACGTGCGGTCTTCGTCCTCGACCAGCACCCGCAGGCGGTCCCCAGCATTACGTTCAACTTTGCTGATATAGTGTCCCGGCACCTGCTCGGATGTGTACGACGAAAATACGCCATTCTGAAAAACGGTAAGAATGCCGTCTTCCATCGTCGTCGCGTAAAGCGAGCCATCCGTGTCGCCAAAGAGCCCCGTGAAACGGTTGTTGATGATGCCCTTGGTATTGCTCTTGTTAAATGTCGTAAACCGCAACCCGTCAAAACGCACCAGCCCGTCAAAGGTCGTAAACCATAGATAGCCCTCCGGCGTCTGCGTTATTTGGCGTACACCGTTCTGCGGCAGCCCATTGTCCGTCGTCCACGTATCAAAACGATACTGTCCAACAGCCGTGCTTGCGGCAAAGCAAATTAACAGGCAAAGACCTATCAGGAGTTTCATTGGCGGGCTAAAGATCGGTGAGACGAGCGGCTACGGGGATTTTGCGAAGAAATGAGCGGAGGCGTTCTTGAAACGCTCTTATTATTAAACAATGATTGACCGTTTGTAGTCAATCATTATCTTGATGAAACTGCCGAACGTTTCCGACTTTAGTAGGCCTTAGTTAGATCAACGCCGGTGTAGTAGTGTTTAATGATCTCGTCATACTTGACGCCCATTTTAGCTAGGCCGAAGGCACCGTATTGGCACATGCCGACGCCGTGGCCCCAGCCTCGGCCACTGAATGTGTAGCTGGCGACCGATGAGCCGGAGTAGCGTTTGTTCATTACGAAAAGCTGTTCATTGAGCCTCAGGGCCGAGCGGATCTTGCCGCCTTTGAGCGTTTTTGTGCCGTTCGAGCCGATGATTTCCAGCTCGATCGGACGCCTCGAATAGCCAACCTTTTTTATGTTTACGTCATACAGCGTCCCGATACCGCGGACGTAGCGCGACAGCGTAGATTGTACCTGCGAGCCGGACATGGTCTTGTTCCAACTGACAAACGGCGACATGTTTTCGGCGGTGGTCGGTGAGTCGGTCGGTTTGATCTCGAGATATTTGACTAGGCCCATCGCGTCGAGTTGATATCTCACTTCCTCGCCGCCGACAAGAGCGACCTCGCGAACGGGATACATCTCGGCGCCGAATTCCCGAAATAGAAATACGTCGGGCCGAACCATCACGGGCTTTTCACCCTTGCCCGAACGGAGCATCAGTTTGCCGTCTGCCGTAGGTTTCGTCGTGCCGCTCAACATCTCGGGCATCCATTTTTTCTTTTCGTAAATCTGCCTGATCAGCCGAAGCATTTTCGCGCGCGTAAACGGCCGATTCGGTTTCATCGTGAGGTCAGAGTGTATTGCAAAATATCCGTCCCGTAAAAGAAGCGCGACATCGGCCCGGCGTTCCTTGGGAATCTCAACCGCATCGTCGAAAGATAGTTGATAGTTGATATCCGATTCGCTGAGCATCGTGTCGGCAAAGGTCGGAGCGTAAATAAATCCCGCAAGAATTCGTGCGAGCTCGATAGGCTTTGCGGTGTCGCGATTGACGTTTGGATAGGTCTTGCCAAATTTTCCGGCGAGATTATTGAGCCAATTGGACATCTCGCTCTCGGTCGGCACATCGTCAAACCATTGGTCGGTCATTTGGCCGGTCGACAGTTGAAAGCCGTTAGAACCAAGCAGCGACATCAGGCGAACAAGCTCAAGATTTCCTTCGTCACGGAGTTTTGCCGGCATTCGTGACGTTTTAACAAGAAACGGCTCGAAATGTCGATGCCCTTCTAACGAACATTCGACGCCCACCAAATACGGCTCGGCATGGTCAAAAATGTTCTCGCTGCTCTCAGTGCGGCCGCCGCAAGTCGATGTGTAATAAGCCATTATCGGCTTTCCGCCGTATGTCGCAACCATGCCGCGTGTCTCCTGCACTGCCATTGTTCCCATCCGGTTCTCGATCGACACGCCCTTATAGACCTGCGACGAAACAGTCGGGACCATATCAAATCCCTGCTTGCCGAAGGTGCCGATATTCGCTATCGCGTACGTTCGGGCAGCGACGGCCTGAGCCTTTTGTGCCTCAAGCTGAGGCAGACCAAGTTCGGCCGGGACGACGCCGAGCAAGTAATCTTCGAGCGGAACGACGTTAACAACAGTCAGCGAGCCGCGAGAGTTCACAAAAACCTCGATCTTTCCGCGATACGCTTTTCCGTTTAGCCGAACCGGATTTGAGCGTTCGTTGAGCGAGCCGAATGCGACGGATTTGAGCGAAGAATATTTCGCAGTCTCGCTCGCACCGTTGACGATTACTTCGCGAAGGTTCGGGTCAACGAAGCCAGTGACTGTTGCGTTTGTCGAACCTGTTTTTTGCGTCAAACTGCGGACTTCGCTCGGCCCTTGGGTCTTCAATTGCTGTGACAGTGCCATCGCTTCGGGCGTAATGACAGTCTTCTTTTCGGTCACCGTTACTGAATCGTCAAAGCCTTTTTCCACCAGTCTCGCCTTCAGTTCGTCGGCGTCGATGCTCGTCTCCACGATCGTCCCGACCCAAACTTTCCACGTATTCGTCGCCGTATCGATACTCGCCAACGCCGTTTCGCCGGTCGCGTCGCGGATGTCCTTCGCCAGCGTGGTCGCATCAGCCTGCGTCGGAAGATTTTGAAACTCGATCCGATAATTCTCGATCTCCGGCGGCCGATAAGCCCTCGCCGAAACGGTCACCTTACTAGTCGCCAACAAACGGCTCTGCTCATCCGGACTCACCGCCACCAAAGAAGAATCGCCAGTGGTGATAGACACGGAACCTGAATTGGTCGACAATCCGATACGTATAAATGGCTCGGAAGCGAGGCGGAAATATTCGGGTTCGGTTATCGCGAAACCTTGTGCAACTGAGAAAACAAACGCGGCAGTTATGAAGATAAAACGGCGTAAATTCATTTTTTAATAATAC
This sequence comes from Acidobacteriota bacterium, assembly GCA_031362825.1. Classification (GTDB taxonomy): domain Bacteria; phylum Acidobacteriota; class Blastocatellia; order Pyrinomonadales; family Pyrinomonadaceae; genus OLB17. The sequence goes on from JANLTF010000035.1 coordinate 7,394, forward strand.
CAGAATCGATGGTTCGCCGATCACTTTTCGAGTGCGTTAAAGATAAATGGAAACGTCCCCCACGACTGGCCGCGGTGCTGTGGGCGGAAGGCAAACAATATGATCTTACCTTTGCCGTAGTTAGTTTCGACGAGGGCGGCTTTGCCGTTTAGGTATTTTTCGCCGAGCATCCAGCCGGAGAGAAGGGCGTCTTTGCGGGCGTATCTGGCGACGATCCTGACGTTCGCATCGGCTGCGATGTCGAATGCCGAACTTGTTGAGAAGTATGCGGCAACGTTTGGCTTCATGCCTTTCGCGAGTTCTTGCCGTGTATCGACGTCGAGGGCAACGATCGAGCCGGGATTGTAAAATTCGCTGCGTTTGAGGCCGGCGAGAACATTTCGGATCGGTAGGTCAAAACGATTAATGACCATCTCGCACGAGTCGTCAAAACAGATCAGCCTTCCGCCTTCCGCGACGTATTTCTTGAGATTCTCAATACCTTCTTCACCGATGCCGCCCGCAAATTCTGCCGGATAGCGATCGGCACTGAGGCCTTTTGCGATAGTGTTTTCATTGTCTGCGGGCAAAACCACCGCGTCGCAATTTGTAAACGGCCCGGGCGTGACGAGTTGTTCGCAAATGAAATTGCCCGACCGCATATCGGCATCCGACAGCCTCCGGTAAAAAAGACGAAATGTATCAAAAACTAGCCGCGTCCAACCTTCGTCCATTGAGCTTGTTGATCCTCTGTAAAGGGCTATCTTTGGTACGGATCGAAGTGGATATTTGGCGCCTTTGAATGGCGTTTCGGTTTGATCAAGGCCCAACATCGCTCGAACATAGTTCGTGGTCTCGACACGTTTGAGCGAAGCTTTGTCCTTTTCGAGATCGCGAATGTCCCACGCCGCGTCATACTCGACGCCCATCTGCAGCGGCAGTGTCCAACCCGCAACGTCGTACGGAGCCTCAGCATCGCCATTTGGAAGCAGACGATTTGGATAGACCTGCCTTTCAAACAGGCTCAGGATGTTGTTCTTCTGCGGCTGATTTACAAAAACGACATAGCCACCAAGCGGCATTTCGTGAAACTCTGCCTTCGGCTCCATCTTTACCCACAACTCGCGTGTCATGTAGTAGGCCTCGATGCCTTGGGCCATCAAAATCTCAAGAAAACGTGCCACAGCCTCGTGATTTGGCTGCCCTGCCCCGACAATGAATGCCTGAGGTTCGTCTGGTTGCTTTGCAAGATTCGCCTTGCCGTAATCGTAGAAATTGCGAAGGTAACGCGGCCGATACTTCGCCGCGAGCGACAGCAACGCCCGAGAGGCGGTCATCTCGATATTCGCAATATCGGCGGGCCGCCAAAGGCCACCTTCCCATGTGTCGGGAAAATTTGTTGCGGTCTCAAGCAGATTGGGCAGGCCTCGCGTATTGCGGCTTCGGGCCAGGTCTTCTTTTTTCACGGTTGCGGGCGACATTAGGTTTGCACTCGCGGCTTCGGACAGAATGCCTATCGAATTGTGATAATACGGCGCCGAGCGAAAACCGCCGTGCCACCACGTGTCGTACGCCGAATTTGTCGCGACGCCCTCAACGCCTTTTGCCTGCAGATCGGCAGCCATTTTATAACCTACAAGGCCGACCTCCCGAAGTATCGAGGGCGAAATACGCGGATTTGGCGGATCAAAGAACGGCGGGATCGTAAACCTCGACGCATTTTGCCCCTGCTGATGCACGTCATACACAAACTGCGGGAACCACTCGCGCCAGTACAGTTTCGTTATCGCCTGCGTCTCGACCAGATTGAGCATGAACCAATCGCGATTGTTATCATGCCCGGCGTAATGATGATAAAGCTCAGGCGGCGACGTGCCTTCGCTCTTGGTGCCGAGCGTTTTTCGGTACCAATCGGCAACGATGTCGATGCCGTCAGGATTTGAAGAGGGAATTAGTAGCAAGATCGTGTTGTCGAGTATCTCTTTCGTGTCAGCATCGGTCGCCGTCGCAAGTTCGTAAGCCAGATTCATCGACATCTGCGAAGCGACGATCTCAGTCGAATGGATCGAACACGATATCGAAACGATCGTCTTGCCGTTCTTCACGAGTTCGGCAAGTTCGGCCTCGCTCAAAACGGTTCGCGGATCGGCAAGTTTTGTCGATATCTGACGATATTTTTCGAGGTTTTTTATGTTGTTGGCTGACGAGATAAAGGCTACGATCAGCGGCTTTCCGTTGGTTGTCTTTCCGATCTCTTTTACCGCGACGTTCTTGCTGGCGGCGTCGAGTTTCGCAAAATAATTCGCTATCTGGCCCCAATCGGCGATTGTTTTGTCGTCCGTCGGATTAAACCCAAGAACCGATCGCGGACTAGGCACCTGAGCAGCGGCCATTATGGTGAGAAGCAAGATCGTACCACAGAGGCACAGAGGTACGGCGAAGAAATTTAGGATTGCGGATTTACGAAAGTGGCGTTCATTGCTCATAATTAATTTGTTCCTATCTCCGTGCCTCTGTGGTAAAAGCCGATGGCTGACAGCGAAAACACAAAACTGACCTTTCCCGTCAAAGAGCATAACAAATCGCGTGTGCTCGGGAAAATTCGCTATTGGTGGAGTTGGTTTGTCGCGGGTACGTTGATCTTGTTAATCGCTGCTCCGTCGATGGTATTTCTCTCGATCATAGACCGTCGGATGTGGCTCTTCCCGCTATGTAAATGGGGAGCCAAGACGTGGCTCGACGTTTGCGGAGCGACCGTCAAGGTCACGGGGCTTGAGAATGTCGATCCGGCTCGAGCATACGTTTTTGCTTCGAATCATCGCTCATATCTCGACACGGCGACGTTGTTCTTCTACGCGGGTTCCAAGATGGGGCTCGTGGCCAAGAACGAACTTCTCAAGGTGCCGATCTTTGGGCCGGGAATGAGTTTTGTAAATATAATCGCCATTGACCGCTCCAATCCTGAAAGGGCAATCGAATCTATGAGCAAGGCAAAGGCCGTGATGGACAGCGGCTACTCGTTCGGCGTGTTTGTCGAAGGAACCCGTGCGATGCCGGGCGAATTGCTGCCGTTCAAAAAAGGAGCGTTTCATCTCGCTTTTCAGACCGGCTCGCCGATCATTCCGGTCGCAATTAAAAATACCGATTGGATGATGGGCAAACGAACGGGCGTCGCCTACGCCGGCGAGATCGAAATGGTCATACTTCCGCCAATCGAAACCGACGGTCTCGATCCGGAAAAGGACCTGATGAAAGTCTTGCTACAAACAAGAGCCGCGATCGCCGCCGAATTGGGCACTTCAGCTGCCTAATAGCCGCTTCTTTCTCGCAGAGTGATAAAGTGAGATATGCCGCTTTTCAAATTCATCACAAAGATCATTTTTGGCGTTCTGTTCGTTGCTGCCGGAGCGAATCACTTTCTAAACCCCAAATTTTATCTCAGCATCATGCCTCCGTATCTGCCGTGGCCTTACGCTCTCGTGATGGTCAGCGGTATCGCCGAGGTGGCACTTGGCATCGGATTGCTGATACCGCAGACCAGTAAATATGCGGCTTGGGGACTCATACTCCTGCTGATCGCTATCCTTCCGGCAAACATTCACATGGCAACTCATCCTGATCTTTATCCCGCGATCCCGACTGTCGCACTCTGGTTACGGCTTCCGCTGCAGGGCGTTCTCATCGCATGGGCCTATTGGTACACGACTCCGTAATTTGCTTTTTACAATTTCGATCCTGTTTTATACTCTGGAAACTACAACCAACAAATGCGCGACTTCAGGAGATACAAGTTTGCCGTTTCGCTCGTCGCTATCGCGATCTTGACGCAGTCGTCCTTCGCTCAGACCGCAAAAGAAGCCAAGATCGAGCTCGGTTCTCAGACGGCAAAGAACGGTTTCAAAAACGAAGACGAGATCCGCGACAAGTTCAACAACTGGAAGACTGACAAGGAAGCCCGCATCTGGCTCGGTGCAATGAACTACAAGCTGGCGGATATTGAGAGCGTCACGGCGACGAAGCCCCACGGCGAAAAGGCCGATGTCGAGGTTGTGATCAAAACAAAGTCAGGCGAAAAACGAGAGGGGATTTCGATCAAACTTGTCAGCAGCGAGCAAGGATTTAACCAGATCGACAAACGCTGGCTCGCCACGTATGCGAAGATGTGGAAAATGCCGACGGCCGTTCACGATGCGTTGAAACTATTTGTTGGCGAGACACCGCCAACGAAACCATCGAAAGAGACAAATCGGATGTACCTCAGCGAACTCGACGCCGAAACTCAAAAAGCTGTTTTGGACTTCTTTACTGAAAATAAAGAAACTATTGTCTCCGACCTATTTTCCGGCGACGGAGCACACACCGCAGGCTGGATGATGGTCGCGCTAAAATCGTCCGACAAACCACGTTGGGTTCTCAGAACCGACGCCTACGCGATCAAATTCTTTAGCGAGGGCAAGGTCGAACTCACACGCAACGGCAACCTAAAGATCGGCCGCATCACCGTCCAGCGCAAAGGCGGCGACGGCGGTCGCGAGACTGCTAAGATGCTGCAATTCAAGATAAATCCGGCGTTGCTCTTCGAGGGAAAATGAGATTTTCAAAAAGCCAGATCAACGGAGCGTGTGTCGTGCTCGCGATGATTCTGGCTTTTTTATTACTACGAATTTACGTGTTCTAGCTTTCGAGTTTGGCGTCCATGGTGATCTCGGCGTTGAATAGCTTTGAGATCGGGCAGCCGGCCTTTGCATTTGCCGCTGCGGTCTTGAACGCATCATTGTCCGCTCCGGGAATTTTGGCCGTTACGTCGAGATGGATCTTGGTGATCGCGAATCCTGAATCGAGTTTCTCCAACCGAACAACGGCCGTCGTGTTGATGCTATCTGCCGTCAGTCCTACTGCTCCGAGTTGGCCGGACAGGGCCATTGAGAAACAGCCCGCATGTGCCGCCGCGATCAACTCCTCAGGATTTGTCCCGATGCCTTCTTCAAATCGCGTGCTGAAAGAGTATTGGGTATCTGACAAAACGCCGCTATCCGTCGTGATCTTGCCGCCGCCTTCCTTGATGCTGCCGTTCCATTCTGCCGATGCTTTTCTTAACATAATTTTCTCCTTGCATTTTGAAATGTTTTCTCAGTTTAACATGAGCTTCGCTGACTACGGATGCTTATCGCTCATTTCAAACACGAGTTTGCCGCCGGAAGTGATCTGGTTGTACGTTATGTAGCGTTCGGTGATTGGTTTGCCGTTCAGCATGACGCTCTTTACATAGACGTTCGTATCGCTTTGGTTGCGGGCCTCGATGGTGAGTCTGCGGCCGTTCTCTAGGTTGACGGTTGCGGTTTTGACGACCGGGCTGCCGAGCGAATACTGTCCCGAGCCGGGAGCGACCGGATAAAAGCCGAGGGCCGAGAATAGATACCACGCCGACATCTGTCCGCAGTCGTCGTTGCCGCCGAGTCCGTCAGGCTGCGGTTTGTATTGGTGCTTGAGGATCATGCGGACGCGTTCCTGCGTCTTCCAAGGCGAATCGGTCCAGTTGTAGAGATAGGCTCCGTGGTGTGCCGGTTCGTTGCCGTGGACGTAGTTGCCGATGATGCCTTCGCGCGTGATGTCTTCGGTGTCCGCGAAGAATTCATCCGGCAAATGCATCGTGAAAAGCTCGTCTAAATGCTCGGTGAATCTTTGTTTGCCGCCGCGAAGCTCGATCATCGCCGCCGGATCGTGCGGTACGTAAAGGCTGTAATTCCAGGCATTTCCTTCGATAAAGCCCTGATCGTGTGTCGATAGCACGTCAAATTTCTCGCGGAATTTACCGTCGCTCATCCGCGGCCGCATAAAGCCGCTCGATTTGTCATAGACGTTCCGCCAATTCTCGCTGCGTTTGATAAATTCGTCGTAGATCGCCGTCGTGCCAAGCTTTTTCGCCGCCTGTGCGATCGCCCAATCATCGTAGGCGTATTCGAGCGTCTTTGAAACCGACGACGAGTTCTTGTCCTCGGGCACATAGCCGAGCTTCATATAATGTTCGAGGCCGTCGTAGTATTTTTGACTGGCGGTCTGAGCCGAGGATTCAAGGGCTCTCATCGCTTCGACGCCGGTAAGATTGCCGCTGACGATCGCGTCCGCGACGACCGAGACGCTGTGATAGCCGATCATGCACCAGTTCTCATTCGCATAATGCGACCAGACAGGCAGCATTTTATGCACACTCTGATCGTAGTGAGCCTGCATCGATCGAACCATGTCGCGGTTCCGCGTCGGCTGGATGATATTGAGCAGCGGATGCAAAGCTCTGTACGTGTCCCAGAGCGAGAAGGTAGTATAGTGAGTAAAATCTGCCTTAAGGTTCGATCGCTTCGCCCTCGTCGATGAACGGACCTCTGCCTGATGAATGTTCTGATCGATTCCTTTATATTGGCCGTCGGTGTCCATATAAACCGTCGGAGCGAGAAAGGCGTGGTACATCGCTGTATAAAAATTCACCATCTCGCCGCGATCGAGCGTTGTCAAGTCGATCTTCGACAATTCCTTGTTCCACGACGCCTGAGCTTCGCGTTTGACACGCTCGAAATCCCAATCTGAAATTTCAGATTTCAAATTTGAAATTGCACCGCTAGTCGAAACCGGGGAAATAGCAAACTTGACCTGTAACTTTTCGCCAGCCTTCGCGTCGAAATCAAAGTGCGCCCGTAATTGCTTTCCTGCCATCTCGGGAAAATTCTTCGTCTGGTCAAATTTGCGCCAAAAACCCTTGTAGTCCTGTTCGCCGAATTCCTTGAAGCCGTACGACTTGAACGGCTTGGAAAATTCCATCGCGAAATAAACCGTTCGCGTACGCGCCCATCCGTTTGTCTGACGATAGCCGACGATCGTATGGTCATTTTCCACGCGGGCGAACGTCCACACGTTCTTGTCCGCGTAGTCGTAAATGCCGTGCATCAGGTCAAGGATGATGTGTGCATCGGCTGCTACCACCCCGTCCGACGAAGCGTCGGCCACCCCTCCTCCGGCAGGAGGGGAGCTTAAGAAAGTATACTGGTGCATCCCAACACGCGTGGTAGCGGTCATTTCGGCAAGGATGTTGTCGTCTTCGAGCAAGACCTTATAATAACCTGCCTCAGCAGTCTCTTTCGCGTGCGAAAACGCCGAGCGAAAACCGCTCTTCGGATCGCCTTTGGTTCCGGGCTCCAATTGCAGCGACCCTACGGTCGGCATCACCAGAAAATCACCGAGATCCGAGTGTCCCGTTCCGCTAAAATGCGTATGCGAAAATCCGACGATCTCTTTGTCGTCGTACTGGTAGCCCGCACAGTATTTGTATGTGTCCTTGTTATACTTCCCGCCGACATTATGCGCCTGTTGATCAGTATCGGGCGACAACTGCACCGACCCGAACGGCACCGTCGCCCCGGGATAGGTGTGCCCCATCTTCTGTGTGCCGATCAACGGATTGACGTAGCGAGTGTAATCGCGGGCGGGCTGTCCGAAGGCTTCCGGATATAGTGAGAGTAGAAGGATCAGAACCAGGATTTTCTTCATAATTCAGTGCTATTTGACAAAAAACCGTTGGGACAGACTTTTCCAATGTGCCAACGAAATAATCTCTAAACCCTTATCTATCAGAAACTTACCTCTCTTTTCCGTAACTGCTGTCCCGCTTGTCCCACCTCTGTCCCACACCTATGTGGGACAGTTTATCTGTTGGAAACAGTGAAGTTAGGACGCTATCTTGAGGCTGTCCCACAGCTTTTAAAAAAAATATTTCTTTGTCTTACACACAGGGCCTTTGACCTGCAATAATGGAACCTGTTCGAACACTTTCTTTTACCATAAACTGTGTCTCGAACGAACCTGAGCATCGCGAGACCGCCGATGGGCCACCTTACCATCCTATCACAAGCGTTGCATGTGCGTCAATGTATTTCATAGTCGCAACGACTAATGCCGAACGAAAAACATCCTATCTTGGCAATTTCAGGGCCGACTGCCTCGGGCAAGACCGCGCTTGGCGTTGAACTGGCTCTCCGGCTCGGCGGCGAGGTCGTGAATTTTGACTCGGTGCAGATATACAAGGGAATTCAGATCGCGACCGCGAAGCCGTCAGAGGAAGAGAAACGAGGCGTGGCCCATCATTTGATCGATTATGTCGATCCGAATGTCAATTACACAGCGGCGGATTGGGCGACGGATGCGACGGCGAAGATCGCAGAGATCGAATCTTGCGGGAAGGTTCCAATATTGGTCGGTGGAACCGGTTTTTATTTGCGAACGCTTCGGCAGCCGTTGTTCGACAGCCCGAAGACCGATCATTCGCTGCGAAAGCGGTTGCAGGCCATTGGTACAGCGAGAGGTGCCGAATACCTACACAAGATGCTATCGCGTCTTGATCCAGAGGCTGCCGCGAAGATCACGGTGCGCGACTACGTTCGTTCGACCCGTGCTCTCGAAGTTCTGTTTCAAACAGGAACGCGTATCTCCGAGATTCAGCCAAACCGTGCCGAGCCGCCGGAATTTGCATCGCGAATACGGCTCTTTGTCCTAAATCCGCCTCGCGATGTGCTCTACGAAAAGATTAACGATCGCACCGAACAACATTTTGCCAACGGACTGGTTGAGGAAGTGAAACAATTGCGCTCCGCACACGTTAAAGACGATACGAACGCGCTGGGTGCACACGCATATCGCCGGGTTTGCGAGTACTTGCGGGGAGAGCGGACGCTCAACTCAGCGATCGAGAAGTCGAAACAGGACGTTCGCAACTACGCAAAGCGACAGTTGACGTGGTTCCGGCGCGAACCGGACGCCATCTGGCTCGATGGTTTTGGCGGAGAAAGTGCTGTATTTACGGAGCTTATGTCGGCTATCGATGATCAAGACTAAATGTTCTTGTCGATGGGCAGAAATCTGATATAATCGAGCCCAATATGCAAATCTCCCGTTTGTTTGTCACTGAGAAGAGGATACGAAATGGAAAAGCAGGCTGCCCAGAACATTCAGGACGCGTTTTTGAATTCGGCGCGTCGCGAAAGGGTTTCGGTTGTAATTCACCTTCTGCACGGATCGACTTTGTCGGGCAGGATCAAGAGTTTTGACAAGTTTTCGGTACTTCTCGATGTCGGCGGCCCCGACGTTCTGATATTCAAACACGGTATTTCCTCGATCTCACAGGAGCGGCGGCCGCACGTGCCCGAACATCACTCATCTTGAGCGGAAAATTTATCACGTTTGAGGGCATCGACGGCAGCGGCAAATCGACGCAATTGCGATTACTTGCCGAAAACTTGCGAGCCTCCGGGCTTAAGGTAATAACCACGCGTGAGCCCGGCGGCACTGAACTCGGGCGCCAACTCCGCGAAGCATTTCTCGAAACTCACGAAAAGGTCGCACCGATGGCCGAGCTTCTCGCTTTTGCAGCCGATCGGGCCCAACACGTCGAGTTTCTGATCAAACCGGCACTCTTAGAAAATAAGATCGTCATTTCTGACAGATACGCCGACGCGACGTTTGCATATCAAGGTGCAGGACGAGGATTTCCGGCGGACAAAGTCAACCAGGTTATCGCTCTGGCAACCGGCGGCCTCAGGCCGGATCTGACACTCTTTTTTGATATTCCTGTCGAGATTGCCATCGAACGGATGAGCGTCCGCGACGAATCCGAGGCGAAGGCAAATCGAATGGACGCCGAGACGGCCGAGTTCTACACGCGGGTCCGCGAAGCATATTTGACGATTGCCGATGCCGAGCCCGACAGGTTTATTATTGTCGAAGCGAGCGGTAGTATCGAGGAAATACGGGTGAATGTTGCGAGTATTGTCTCGCGGATTCTTAATTAGATCGAGTGTCTAAAACGAATCGAGTTTCCTCGTGACGCCAGCGGCGTCAAATGTTTATAGATCGGTAGGCGCACCAGAAACGATACGACCCCGGCCGGGGTCGCACCGATGTTCGTGATTTTTGGTGCTATAAACACTTAATCCCTCTGGGATCAAGAGAAATTGTTAATGTTCAAAAAGCTAATCGGAAACAATCAGGTCAAGGAAATCATGCGCCGTTTTGTCGCAAACGGGCGTGTGCCAAATTCGCTCATGTTTGCCGGTGACGAAGGCGTAGGCAAACGGCAATTCGCGCTCGAACTCGCCAAAGCCCTCGTCTGCACCGACCCGACAGACGGCGAGGCTTGCGGAGTTTGCCCAGCCTGTCTCCGCGCCGATAATTTCAAATTCCCAAAGTCCGACGACAAGAAGGCTCACGAACGCGTCATCTGGAGCGATCATCCCGATGTCGGCACTATTATTTCCTACAACCGCAACATTCTCGTCGATGCGATCCGGCATATCGAATCGGAGGCGAATTTTCAGCCATACGAAGCAAATTCACGATTCTTCATCATCGACGACGCCGACAAGATGAACGACGCGGCGTCCAATGCGTTGCTAAAAACGCTCGAAGAGCCGCCCGCAACATCCCATATTTTCCTGATAACTTCGCGGCCCGATAGTTTGCTGCCGACGATCCGTTCGAGGTGCCAGACGGTGCGATTTGCACCGGTCGCCACTGACGAGATCGAACAATACCTGATAGGGGAACGAGCATTCACTCACGACGAAGCAAAACTCTCGGCTCGCCTAGCACGCGGCAGCATCGGCCGTGCGGTGACGATCGATGTCGAAAAATTCAAAGCCCGCCGTGAAAAGATGCTCTCGGTCATCCGCAACGTCATCGAAACCGGCGATGTCGCCGCTCTGCTCCGAACATCCGAAGAGATGAACGACGCCAAGAACAAAGAGAATTTCGAAGAAAATCTCGACATTCTCCAATCGCTCATCCACGATGTCTGGACGATCAAGATCAGCGGCGATTCGGCCCGAATAGTCAACACCGACCTCGCCGCCGAACTCGCAAATCTCGCCGCCGAAAGCGGCCGTGCCGACATGCCTTCATGGCTCACGTCAATCGAGACGATGCGGCAAAACGTCATCGTCAACATCAACCGCAAAGTCGCGACCGACGCGTTATTTGTTTCGATGTCAAGCGTTTGAATTTTGAGCCTATCTCTCTACAATTGAACTGATGCAAGCCGAAACGCAAATTCCGCAGGTCAACATGCCAAACTCGTTGCGATTAACAGCGGCGGCGGGCGTTGCCGCGCTCGTCGGCGGATCGGCGGTCGTTGCGTATTTTGATCCTTCGAAAAGTAATTTTTTGCCGGTGTGTCCGTTGTTTGCGTTGACGGGATTTGCGTGTCCTGGATGCGGTTTGACCCGCGGGTTTCATGCGTTGTTTCACGGTGATATTATTGCGGCTATCGATTTTAATGCGTTGCTACCGTTTTGGGCAGTGATATTTGCCTATGTAGCGGTGGCTCTAACGTTGATGGCGGTTCGCGGCCGCGGCCTGCCGATGTGGCCGACAAATACGCGGTTTCTCACCATCTTCGGCATCGCATTGATCTCATTCGGCGTCCTGCGAAATATACCTGTTTATCCGCTCACGATCCTGTTTCCGTAAGAGTAAGTTGGCCGCAAAAAGGCACAAAAGGCGCAGATAAGAATAAATTCCTTTGTGCGCCTTTTCGCGGCAATAATTCTTAGGTAATTTGTACGAACGGATTTGCTTCAGACAGCGATTTGGCGGACGAGCCTTCTTGGCGGAGAAGTTCGACCTCTTTGACAAATTCTTCGACGATGTCGGCACCGGCGACGCGGCGCATAGGGACGCCGTCTTTAAAGATCATTCCGACATTGCGGCCGAACGTGATGCCGAGCTGACTGTCGTGAGCCTCGCCGGGGCCGTTGACGGCACAGCCCATGATCGAGAGATGCAAAGGCTCCTCGACATGAGCAAGACGGCGTTCGACTTCGGTGACGATCTCGACGAAATTGTCGATATCGAGGCGGCCACAGGTCGGACAAGCCACGACAGTAACACCGCGTTTTCTGAGTTCGAGCGATTTCAGAATTTCCCAACCGACACGAACCTCTTCGTGCGGCTCAGCGGCAAGCGAAACACGGATCGTGTCGCCGATGCCTTCGTGCAGCAATACTCCCAAACCAATTGCCGATTTGATCGTCCCGCCAAACGGTGTTCCTGCCTCGGTAACACCGAGATGCAAAGGATAATCGACCTTTGCCGCCATGAGCCGATAAGCCGCAACCATGCGGTTTACGTCGGATGCTTTTAGAGAAATGATCGTGTTTGAAAAGCCGAGGTCCTCGAGAATTCGGACATGCCGCATGCCCGATTCAACCATCGCTTCGGGTGTTGCGGAGCCGTATTTTTTGAGCAGGTCCTTTTCAAGCGAACCACCGTTTACGCCGATGCGGATCGGGACCTTCTGTGATTCAGCCGCACGCACGACCTCGCGGACGCGATCGATGTGGCCAATGTTCCCAGGATTTAAGCGGAGTTTGTCGATGCCGGCGTCGAGTGCTTTGAGGGCAAGTTTGTAATGAAAGTGTATGTCCGCGACTATAGGAACATTCGTGCGTTTGCGAATCGCGTGCAATGCGGCTGCTGCGTCGTCATCAGGCACAGCTATCCGCACGATCTCGCAACCGGCCTCGACCATCTCTTCGATCTGCCGGATCGTCCCGTCCACGTCGGTCGTATCCGTTTTGGTCATCGACTGCACGACCACCGGTGCACCACCGCCGATCTGAACATCGCGAACCATCACTGGTCTTGTAACTCTTGCCATATGACTACTTGGTCTGTTCGACCGCCGGTTTCTCGGAAGAGCCACCAAACTGGGCCGCGATCCGCGAAAAATCAAGGAAAAACACAAATACCATCAACAATAAAATTACAGCAAGTCCGGTCAATTGGATCCGCTCTCTCGCGACCATCGAGAGCGTGCGGCCGAACCACGACATCACTTTGTCGATTCCGAGAACCATGATCTGCCCGCCGTCGAGCATCGGAACAGGCAGTAGATTAAAGATGCCGAGACTCAGGCTGATCGCCGTCAGGATCAGGAAGAAGCCTTCTATTCCCATCAGCCGCGTCGCTTCGGCCGACTGCTGAACTATGCCGACCGGGCCGCCAATGCCGGAGTCTTTTACTGAACGATTGCCCGAAAATACCTGTCCGAGTACCGCACCGGTCGCCTTAAGATTTTCCCAGTTCGAGCTGAACGCAAATTCCATCGCCGCACCGATCGACGCTTTTTCAAGCGGAAGGTCAGGCTTTTGGAATCCGAAACCCAGCCGCTCTGTGCCGTCCTCTAGCTTTCGCACGGCGGTGTTAAGCGTCAAAAATTGCCCCCCGCGTTCGACCACGATCTGGATCGGAACGGCCTTGTTCTTATCGACCGTCGTCTTTGTCTGTTGAATATTCTTGGCCTGTTCGCCGTTTACCGAAACGATGCGGTCGCCCAATTGCAGTCCCGCTTCCGCCGCTGGCGTATTTGGGGCGACTTCGCCGACCATCACGGGCACAATACCCTGATCAGCCTCAGCGTCGATCAGTCCGGCATTTTGTCCGGCAAAAACTTCTTCTTTACGCGGCGTTATCTGAAGCGGAATTCGCGCTCCGCCGCGTTCGACTACCATCGCGAGCTGACGGTCGGGATTGATTCCAGCTTCAACAGAGATGTTGCGCCAAGTCGGATTCTCAACGCCGTTGAACGAAACGATACGGTCGCCGACCTGCAAACCGGCTTTCGCTCCTGCGCCTTCTGCTCTTACAGATGCGATCACGGGTGCGGGTACTGCCGGAATTCCCTGATACATCGCCATCCCGAACGGTATCGACAACGCCAACACGATATTCATGAACGGCCCGCCGAGCATCACCAAAAACTTTTGCCAACGCGGACGCAATTCGTACAGCTCAGATTCAGGCACTTTCTCGATCGTTTCGTCGTCCTTGCCCTCAAGCGGCCCGGTCGCGTCGTCACCGTAGAGCTTTACAAATGCCCCGAGCGGGATCGCACTGATGCGATAATCGGTATGACCGACCTTAAATCCCCAAACCCTCGGGCCCAGCCCAAAGAACGAGAACGCCTCGACGCGCATTCCAAACATCTTGGCGATGATAAAATGTCCAAACTCATGAATATTGATCGCAATGCCGAGAACGAGCAAAGGAATGATGACGTAATAAAATGCGGTCGATAAAATACTTTCCATAAATTAATGCAGTTGGATTCGCGGCCCTCGCAGGACGTTGTAAATATTGTAAGCAACCGACTAATTAGCCGTCGCTGTTCTGCTGAGCTTCATTATAGCGCGCTCGCGGGCCCATTTGTCAGTTTCGAGGACATTGTCGATGCTCGCGACCGGGACGGCAGTGTGGTCGTTCATTACGCTGCGATTGATCTCGGCGATCTCACTTAAGGTTATTTTGCCGTCGAGAAACGCCTGAACCGAGATCTCGTTTGCAGCGTTGAGAACGGCGGGCATCGTTCCGCCGGTTCGCAAAGCGTCGTAAGCAAGCTGCAAACACGGGAAACGTTCGAGATCAGGTTCCTCAAAGTCGAGCCGCCGCAGATTCGCTAAATCGAGTAACGAAGTCGAACTTCCTTTGCGTTTAGGATACGTCAACGCGTATTGAATGGCGTGTCGCATATCCGCGACGCCCATTTGAGCGATGATCGACCCATCGATCAACTCGACCATCGAGTGAACGATCGATTGCGGATGGACGATCACCGAGATCTTGTCAGCCTCAAAGCCAAACAGCCATCTCGCCTCGATCACCTCGAGGCCTTTATTCATCAGCGTTGCCGAATCGATCGTGATCTTATCACCCATTTTCCAGTTTGGGTGATTAAGAGCTTCTTCGCGCGTCGCGTTTTGGATCTCGGCTTTGGTCCTTGTGCGGAACGGCCCGCCCGATGCCGTCAAAATAAGCCGCCGAACCTCGTTGTTAGATTCGCCGCGAAGGCACTGATGGATCGCATTGTGTTCGCTATCGACTGGCAATATCTCGGCACCGGACATCTCGGCCGCCTCTGTCATCAATTCGCCGGCCATTACAAGGGTTTCTTTGTTGGCGAGGGCGACCCGCCTTCCGGCCTCAATTGCCCGCAATGTCGGGACAAAACCGACCGCTCCGACCGTCGCGGATACAACAGTTTCTGCTTCAGGATGGGTCGCGACCGCGACCAATCCTTCGGAATTAAGCTCTATCCTAGGCATTTTTGCTCTGAGTGCATGTAGTGCGCGTTCCAGCGTTTCCGCGCAACTCTGATCATCGCACGACACCAGTTCCGGCCGAACCTCTGCGATCTGACGGGCAAACAAATTCATATTTCGCCCGGCGGCCATCGCTACGACGCGGATGTCGCCGAGATGTTCGATCACTTTTA
>JANLTF010000054.1:0-15026 GCA_031362825.1 Acidobacteriota bacterium
CGCCGCCCCATCCCGCCGGGCGAGATCATATTCAACTGCACGTGGGATGATTTTCCTAAACTGTTCTTTTACAACACCAAACACCGCTACGTTTACGGCCTCGACCCGAACTATCTCTATTCCGAGAATCCGGAGCTTTACAAGTTGCTCAAAGACCTGACCGAAGGCAAGGTCGAAGATCCGGCACCGATGATCCGCGATAAATTCGGGGCCAATTACATCTTTGCAGACGCCAAGGAAAACACGGACATGATCGCCAAAGCCCTCGACAGCGGCTGGGCCGAAATGATCTATGAGGACCAGGACGCAAGGCTCCTGAAGATCCGCGAAACCAAAGGCGAACCCGAAGACGCAACCAAAGACCAGGACGAAGAAACGCCCGAAGAAAAAGAACTACTCGACCAAGAGGAACGCAACGCGGCGAAGAATCGTAACGCGAATATCGATGACGAAGACCTCGAAAACTAGAAAGGGAGATGGGGAGAAAGGGAGAAGGGGAGTCGTCTGGCGACTGATCGCGTTTTTGCTTTGTTCGTTTGTTTCTGCCTGCGGTGCTAATGAGGGCATTTTGAAATCGGGGAAGGACACCGGGACTTCGACAAATTCTGCTCCTGCACGATCGACCTTGGAAACGGACGTTGATGCGATGCGGACGGCGAATTTCAAGTTTATCTACGTGCTGCGGCGAAAGGACGGCGGCGAGATCGATGCGGAAGATCGCGGCGTGATCAAACTGCAGACCGACGGGGCGAATCGCCGGATCAGCAGCGACAGTGGAAAGGCGTTTGTGATCGGCTCAAATTTTGAGATACCTGCCGACAAAATGATCGCGATATATGATAGATTTGCGGTTGAGAATTATTCACCACCAGTAACCGTAAACGACGCCGGGAATGCAAACGCAAAATAGCTTAGCTGCCGGGAAAGCCTATGGCCGAACAGAATATACCGGAAGAATTGCCCGTCTCCGAGAAGATCCGCGGTGCTGAGCGCAAAAAAGCGGAACGGCGCGTCATTCTGGATCCTTCGTCGCCGTCGGTGCGCTCGATCGCGCGGGTTGTGATCATCACGCTCCTGATGGTTGCCGCTGCGGGTTATGTTCAGAGCCTGATCGCGTCGCTCACATACCTGTTTTTTCTTGTCGTGCTTTCTGTTTTTTTCGCTTACCTCATCGATCCGATCGTCAAACTCATACGAAAACCGTTCAAGGCCCGCAGCATCGACAAATTTATGCCGCGTTCCTTCGCGATCGTGATCGCATACGTGCTAGTGTTCTCCGCCGTCGGTTATGCGATCTCGAATATCGCTCCGAGAGTGATCGAGCAGGGAAGAGAATTTGCAACCAATTTGCCCACCTACGGCCGTGCGATTCAGCAGCGTGCGAATGACCTGAACCAGCGTTTTGAGAGCCTTCGGATCCCTGAAGATGTCCAGACAAAAATAAACGAAAAGGCAACATCGCTCGGCGAGGGAATAACGGTGGGGATCGGAAGTTTTGTTCTGTCGTCGGCCACCTTTGTTCCGTGGCTCCTGCTTATTCCGATCCTCGCGTTCTTTTTTCTCAAGGACGTGAATCTGTTTAGATTAGCCGTCCTACGGGCATTTCCGGCGGGGCGTTGGCGGTTTCGGGCCGAGTCCGTTTTGCAGGATGTCAATTCGACGCTCGCGGCCTACACACGTGCGCAGCTTATTTCCTGTTTCCTGATCGGCACTATCTGCATTATTGGTTTCTGGGCCTTAGGGCTTAAGTACGCACTCTTGCTCGGTATCCTGGCCGGAATATTCGAATTTGTGCCGCTGATCGGGCCGGCGTCGATCGGCATTATTGTTATTTTAACGGCGGCGGCTTCGGACAATCCTTGGAAAGCCCTATACGTTGCGATCTTCTTGATCATACTTAGGATCATTCACGATTACGTTACATATCCGCGCATCGTCCGCGGCGGAATTCATCTGCATCCGCTGGCGATCATTTTGTCGGTGCTTGCGGGTGAGCAGATCGCCGGAATTCCGGGGGTTTTTATGTCAATTCCGATCGTCGCGATCGTAACCGTTTTTTATCGCCATATCCTCGAACACCAAGGCCGACGCAGCCTTTTCTCACATTGGTTCGAAGAGGACGAAAACAGCGAGGAGCCCGCCTAATTTAAATGTCACTGATAACCTGGCTGATACTATTTTTTGTTATTCTGCTCGTGATCAGCATCACGGTATATGCGCTCGTGATCAAGTTCTTTTATTGGGGCGACAAGAAAGAAGCGCCGACAAAGAAGAGTTAGAGCAGACTATTGAAGCGTTCCTCATCATCGATCACCGCCTCGATCTCGACCACAAAGCACGGAAGCGTAAACTGTAATTCCTGTAATTTCACCGCGTCTTTGGCAGTCGTCAGAAGCAGATCCGCTGACGCATCGTGCGCCTGTTTTTCGATCTCATTTATGTCATTTTGCGAATAAACGTGATGATCGCGAAAGGCCTTTGTTCCCGCCGCGTCGAAGCCGTCCTGCCAGAGCTGTTTGAAAAAGATCTCCGGATTTCCGATGCCGCAAAAGGCGAAAACCTTTCGCTCTTTGATCTGGCTTTGCGACCTTTGGGTCTTCGCGTGAAAGGCCTCTAGTTCGACAACACCGCTGATCGCCGTTTCCGATGTGAAGATCGCCGCTTCCGGATCGAGATCGGCGATGCCTGACCGCAAAACTGCAATGCCCGTGCCGATATTTGCTCGTGTAATAACTACAACATCCGCTCGTCCCAGCCCGACCTTGGGTTCTCTCAAACGCCCCGCCGGCAGCATCTTTCCGCCGCCGAACGGGTCGGTCGAATCAATGCAAACGATATCAAGATCGCGTTTTACCTTTCGATGTTGAAAGCCGTCATCAAGGATAAACGTGGTCACGCGAAACTTTCGCATTGCCCATTCGCCGGCCGAAACGCGGTCGGCGTCGGCGATGATTATCACTTTACCGAACAGCTTTTTCGCCAGTTCGAACGGCTCATCGCCCGCATGTTCGGCGTCGGTGAGAATCTGCATTCCATCCGTCACGACAACACGTTTCTCAGGATCCGTTCGCCCATAACCGCGCGTCAGTATGCAAACAGTCTCGCCGCGATCCGCAAGAATATTCGCGATATACGCGACCAACGGAGTCTTGCCAGTTCCGCCCGCAGTCAGATTACCGACACTGATTACACACGCGCCAAGATCGAAAACCTCGAAAACGCCTTTGTCATAAAGAGCATTTCGAAATTCCGCAACCTTGCCGTAAATGTATCCGAGAAGCGAAAGCATCGACGTTTATTGTTAATCGCGATGCATATTCGGCGCAAGTTTAGTTAATAACTAGCGTCTAGCCGCTAGTAGCTAGGTGCTAGAAAGGGAACGGCAGAAACGAAAACACCGCGATTAACTATTTCTTATTTGTAACTTGGATCAGCCGATCGAGCTTATTCTGGGCCTGCCCACTATCTATGCTCTGCTCGGCCAACCGGGCAGCGTGGAGCGGGTCTTTGGCGATTCCGCCAACTACGAGAGCGGCGGCGGCGTTCATGACGACTATCGAACGAGCTTCGTCACGGCGTTTGCTTGCCAAGACATCACGAATGATCGCCGCACTTTCTTTGGCGGTTTGAGCCTTCAGTTTGGCGGTAGGGCCGGCCTTGAGGCCGAAATCCTTTGGCGTTAGCTTGAATTGCCGTGTCTGCGAGCCTACGACCTCAATGACATGAGTTTCGCCGGCGATGGTGATCTCGTCCATTCCGTCGGCACCGTGCAGGACCCAGGAACGCTCTGTTTTCAGCATCGCCAGAGCGTTTGCGACCGGTACGACCAGCGAATTGTGCCAAACCCCGACGACCTGCCGCGAGACGGCCGGATTTGCGAGCACGCCCAGCAGATTCAAACATGTCCGAATGCCGAGAGCCCGACGGACATCACCAACACGCCGAAGCGACGGATGAAACTTCGGCGCAAACAAAAAACAAAGCCCGACGCCGTTAAGGCTCGCCTGTGCAATTTCCGGTTCGCCCGCGACCTTTACCCCAAGTTCGCCGAGCACGTCGGCGCTGCCGGTCAGACTTGTCACGCCGCGATTACTTTGTTTGGCGATCATCAGTCCCGCACCTGCGGCGACGATCGCGGCGGCGGTTGATACGTTAAATGTCTTTGCGGATGACGAGCCCGTTCCCGTAATATCGACTGCATTTTTCTGCGAAGCTTTGATCTTTACAGCCTGTTCGCGCATGACACTGGCCATACCGGCGAGTTCCGCTGCCGTCTCGCCTTTTGCGGTCAGAGCCGTTAGAGCCGCCGCGATCTGAATCGAGCCGTGCCGCATGTCGGTCAAAATGCGAAAGAACTTTACCGCTTCCTGAGCGCTCATATCCTCGCCGCGTATCAGCCTCGCGATATATGGAAATAACGGCGAATTTGCCTTTGGATTTGTCGGCGTGACCGGTGCGCTAAGCAGCCAATCAGTCTTAGGATGTTGCATATTTTGCGGCGAAGCGGCGTCGGGAAGGAGAGACGAAGCGGGAAAACACTCTCTCTTTCTAATATGTCAGAGATTGAGGAAGTTTTGCAACAGTTTTCTCCCGTGCTCGGTCAAAATCGACTCAGGATGAAACTGCACGCCTTCGATCGGTAGTTCGCGGTGACGAAGGCCCATCACCAGACCGTCAGGTGATTCAGCCGAAATTTCGAGGCAATCTGGCATCGTTTCTCGTTCGACGATCAGTGAATGATAGCGTCCCGCGTTAAACGGCGATGGAAGATCGTTGAAAACAGTTTTGCCGTCATGCAGTATCTTGACGGGTTTGCCATGCACGGGCTCAGGCGCGCGTTTTACCGTTCCGCCAAAATGCTGGCCGATCGCCTGATGCCCGAGACAAACGCCAAGGATCGGCAACACATGAGCGAACCGCTCGATCAAGTCAAGCGAGATCCCAGCGGTCGTCGGTGTTCCCGGCCCGGGCGAGATCAGTATTCGCTCCGGTTTCAGTTCATGCTCGATCGCATCGACCGTCACCTCGTCATTTCGCACGACCAGCATCTCCGCACCCAATTCGCCGAGATATTGGACGAGATTGTACGTGAACGAATCGTAATTATCGATAACTAACAGCATCTAAGTTTTTACAATGCAAAAACGCATACCAGACGCGTTCTCTATTTACTATTTCGCCTAATAACTCTATCATAAACGCACAAACGTCCGAGGTCGAAAATATGCCCCAAAAACTCCTTTCCTTGCTCCTGATCTTGTCATTTGCCGTCTTTTCGTTCGGCCAGACGGGCGACGATAAAAAGAAAGAGGCTGACGAAAAGCTCCAAAAGGACGCCATCGAATTCCTGCGCGAAACAGCGTCCGAGGTCGGCCGTATGCGTTCGATGGAAAATCGGATCAGTTTTAGCTCAGAGCTCGCATCGCTGATGTGGTTTCACGACGAAAAAGAGGCGAAATTGATGTATGGCGGCGTGGTCAGCGATTTCAAGCAGCTTTTATCGCAGTTTGACGCCGAAATGAATTCGGCAACATTGCCGGTCGATGATGAAAGCCCGAGCGGCGGGATCTTCGGTGGTTACGGGCGTTCCAAGACCGAACGCAAATTCCGTATCGCGATGATGGTCCGCCAGCAGATCGCCATGAGCCTTGCCGAACACGCTCCGGATCTCGCCTACAATTTCTTTTACGACAGCCTCACGCTTGTTTCAAATGCAAAATTCCGCAAGGAAACGGAACAGGCGGACAAGTATTTTGAGTTAAAACTGATCAAACAGATCGCCGAGACCGACGCCGCCAAAGCCGCCGAGTATGGCAAGGAATCGATCAAGCGCGATATCGACTACAACCACATCGACCTGCTCAAAAAGATCTACGCAAAGGACCCCGAGAAAGGTATCGAATTTGGCGCGGCCATCCTCAGCCGTATCAAGAGTGACAAAACGAGCGTAAAAGGGCTTTACATTTTTAACAGTCTGCTTTCGTACGGTGCCGCTAATCTCGAAGCATCGAAAAAGCCCGGTGCGAAAAAGCCGATCTATTCGCAAAGCGATCTGCGTGATCTCGCCGAGGTTTTCGCCCAGGCGATCCTTTACAGCACAGACCAGGAAGGAGTTAATGCCGCCGCCGGTTATGTCGGCCAGATCGAGAAATACGCACCCGGCCGAGCCGCTCAGATCAGGGCGAAATTCAAGACTGCAAGAGGCGGCGGGCTCGGCCGCGGCACGGGGGGCGGAGTCGGATCTGGAATGCCGGCCATTGCTGTCAATGCTGCGCCATATCGAGGAGGGAATTCAAACTCTTCGTTGGGAGCCAACGCGAATTCGACATACGAACAAGAACAAAAGGCGCGCGAGGCCCGTGAAAAGATCGAAAAGCAGATGATGGATGACGTGGGCGGCCTCGCCAACAAATCTCTGCCAAAAGAGGAACGTGACAAGATCATCGCTCAGGCCCGTAAGATCATCTCGGAAACAAAAGGGAAAGAAAAGAAGATCATGGCGCTGAGCATGCTTGCCGCTCAGGTCGCAAAGGCCGGTGACAAAGAACTTGCCGACGAGATAATGCGCGACGCCGAGCGGATGGTAAACCCGAATCCGAAAAATTATCAGGATTTTCTATACAGTTGGATGCTCGCCGCCGGTTACGCTGAGGCTGATCCGGAGAAAGCGTTTCCGATGCTCGAAGCAACGATCTTGCGTGCCAACGATACGATCTCGGCATTCGTCAAAGTAGCCGAATTTATCGACACTGCAGAAGAGATCATCGACGACGGCGAGGTACAGGTCGGTATGTTTGGCGGCGATATGATCCGCGGCATGACGCGCGAATTAGGCATGGCAAACGGTACGCTAAACTCGCTCGTCCGAGCCGATTTTGTCAAAACCAAAAGCCTCACCGACACCTTCGACCGTACAGAGATCCGAATTCTAGCCAAAATGTTGGTCCTGCGTGCCGTCCTCGATAAAAGGGAAAAGAGCAAATCAGGTGACGAATTTACTATGAAGGATGTCGATTACGACCCCGGCGATGGAGATGACGACGTGGAACTGTCCCCGCCCCCGCGTGCAATGCCAGCCTCAAACAAACCGCTTTAGTCTTCTGCTTGTTTCGTGGGTTTTGGTGTTTTTTCGTGGTTCCATCTTAAATCGTGAACCACGAAATTACACGAATCAGCACGAAAAAACTAACCCAAGCTCGTCCCCAACAGCCACTGCCCACCGTCCACGACCAGCGTGACGCCGTTGATGTAGTTTGCCGCGTCAGATGTAAGAAACAAGGCAGCATTTTCGATATCGGCGATCCGGCCGAAACGCTGGAGAGGTATCTTTCTCGTTAGTTTCTCCTTTAGTTCCGGCATCAGCAGGCGTTTCATGCCTTCGGTGTCCTCGATCGGCCCGGGAGCGATGCCGTTGACGCGGATGCCGTGGCGGCCCCATTCGACTGACAGATTTCGCGTGATCGCGTCAACGCCGGCCTTGGCGGCCGAGACGTGTATCTGCATCGGCGTCGCCAGATAATGCAGCGTTGCGGAGATATTCAGGATCTGCCCCTTAGATCGTTTCAGTTCTTCAAACGCCGCACGGCAGACGATAAATGTTCCCTTGGTATCTATATCGACCACAGTCCCAAACCCGTTCGCCGAAAGCTGATCGGCCGCACACAGAAAATTGCCCGCCGCTCCGTTCACAACGATGTCGATCTGCCCGTAATGCGCCGCCGCCGCCGCGATCGCCGCTTCGACCGCCTCGTAATCGCGAACATCCGCAGCGTATGTAAAACACTCGCCGCCGAACGCCTCGACCTCGGCCTTCATCGCCTCGAGATTTTCGGTCTTACGGCTAGTTATCGCAAGACGCGCCCCGTGCTCCGCAAACGCCCTCGCCACACCGCCCGTAATACCCGTCCCGCCGCCTGTTACAAACGCAACCTTACCCTGTAAAATGTTATCAGCAAATATTTTGTCCATATTAATTGGGATTTTAGCATAGGACATTCACCGCAGAGAAAATTCACAGGGATAAAAGAGATTAAGGGGATAAAGATAGGTATGTCACAAAAAGTCTTTTCTAAAACATCCCTTTCATCCTCTTTATCCCTGTTAGTTCTGATCCTGTGCTCATATTTCTCCGCGTGCAGTTCAAAGCCGCCCGATATGCGAACCCTCGTTCCGGCCGAGACGCTTGTTTATCTTGAGACGAACGATCTTGCCGCCGCTTTGCAGCCGATCGTGGATGCCAAGCCGTTCATGGAGGTGGCAAAGAGCAAACCCGATTTTTCTGCTCTCAAAGGTGTGCAACTCGCCGTCGCCGTCACCGGTTTTGAGACCAGCGAAGAAAAGCTCACCGACGAACACAGCATCGGCCGCGTCCAGCCCAGGTTTGTCGCCGTTGCCGAAACACACGCGTGGAACTATCAGGCTGTCGCCTTCGCGGAGAAGAAGCTCGGCAGCTTTGTCGCTAACATCTACGACAGCGAACCAACCCTCGAAAAAACCGACAAGAACGGCGGCAAATACTTCACCTGGACCGCCCGCGACGGCCGCAAGGCTTACGCCCTGGTCATCGACAGCATCATCTACTTCGGCAACGACGAAACGTCAATCGATAAATGCCTAGCCGTAAAACGCGGCGAAACCGACAGCATCCTAAAAACCGGCAAGATCCCAGTCGCGTCACCGGAAGTTCTCGCGTCCGGCTACGTCTCCACCGACGGCATCGCCCAGATCGCCAACCTCGTAGGCCTAAAATTCGCCTCCGAAGCCGCCGACGAATCCGAAATCCAATCCGCCATCGCCGGAATTTTGCCAAGGCTCATTCGCGGGACGGTCACCGATGTCTCTTGGACGATGACAAGAGGCGAACGGGGCATTGAGGATAATTATGCAATCAGAATGCCGGCGGAAATCGCCAATGTCTTTAGCGAGACTATTGTTTTCGGTCATGGAAACGATGAAGTCCTAAACCAATTGCCCGCCGATTCAACGAAAATTACCGTTTATCATATTGAGCAACCTAACGTCGCATGGGACAGTTTGCTTATGACCGCTCGGAAGGTTACTGATCCGGTTGCGGGCAAAGTGATCGCCGAATTCTCAAAGATGTTTTTCGAGTCGTACGGAATTCGAACGCCGAGCACTTTTCTTGGCAGTGTCGGTTACACAATCGTAACCACGCGATTGGGCGACGACGATGATCAGGTCGCTGTCATCGCCACCGTCGATGGTAAGGGCGGAGTTGAAGCGTCATTCCTAGAAACCCTTATACCGGACAAAAAACCATTTGGCTCCGCCAACCTCGAACGATGGAGCGATCTGGAGAATGATATGGCGGCGGTTTTTGTTGGGCAATGGGTTATTGTCGGCGACTCCCAGTCCGTTACAAAATGTAATGAAGAAAAGCCGGATGGCGGTTTTCTAGCAACTCCTTACGGAAAGGCGTTCAACGCCACTAAAGCTACCGTAAAGACATTTGGTCGGGACTCGACCACAGCACCCTTGCTAGTTTTGACGCTTGCCCGCGAAGGCCACAGCGATACCAAAGCCGTCTCAACCTACATCACAGAAACCCGCTTCACAAAAACCGGCATCGACCGCCGCACGATCTCCGACTTCGGCCTGATCGGTTCGATCATCGCTCAGCTCCGCGGGGAAGGCGACTAAGAACTACATTTCGGAATAACTTATAACGAATAGCTAATAACTGAAAACGGAAGAGAAATCCGTTCTTTGCTAACAGTTTTTAGTTCTTAGTTATCAGTTATTAGTTATTTCGAAAGTTATTCTGAAACTTGTTCCTAAAAACAGGCATCGACCGCCGCACGACCTCCGACTTCGGCCTCATCGGCTCGATAATCGCTCAACTCGGCGGGGATGATTAAGAATCAACGCTTCGCATCGCGTTTCAGCTTTCGCACATTCCGTTCGATCCAGCGTTCGGCTTCTTGGTAGTAGGCGAATTTCTGTTCGTCGCGTTTGAACGCCGGGGTGTGGTTGTAGCGGCGGCCGTTTGCGTGTTTGGTCGGATGGGCGATGTGGAGTATTTCGTGGAAGACGACATACTCGACGACATATCGCGGCACATCGATGGAATCGAGTGAGATGCTGATCGTGATGTGGTCGTGCGTTGCGTCGTGATGGCCGAGGATGCGAAATGTTTTGCGGGCTGACCATGTCAGTACCGGTTTCGGTATCGAGTGGCGAAAATAGTCGCGGTTGATCGATTCGAATATCTCGTCAAGATCGTAGATCTTGCCTTTCGATGTGGTCACCACCTTTCGGCCCATGGCACGTTTGTTGTCGGCGGCTTGCAGACGGATCACATCGGATTTGACGTACGCCGAATAGACGGCTCTCGCACCGACCGGGATCTTCTTTCGGAGCAGTTTACCGACGAGAATATACGCGAGGCCTTTGTGACATGCGAGCGGCATCTCAAGGCAGATAGTCCCGATTCGGACAAAAATCTGCCCTTCGCGTATCCTGATCGTATGATTTATGCCGACATACGGGTAAAATGATATGTGGATCCGGGGCACGGCGCGTTTCGGGTCGTACCAGCGGAAAGCCTCGGCGTAGAGTTCGGTGATCTGTTGGATGGTTTCGGTCACTTAAATTTATGATAGATCGTGTCCGTAGCCCGCATGTAAGTAAGGGCCACGTGGCAATTGAGCCAGCTATTGGGGAACTGAAGGCTTTTCGTTCCGATTATCTTGAATGCGCCCCGAATGACCCTGACTTACGTGCGGGCTACGGACATGTTGCAGACAAAAGAAAACAACTTGTTTAAACAATTTTTATTGACACCACGGCTGCTAAAATGCTATCTCTTTATATGGGAATAGCATACGCCCCGAAAGGCCTATGCATCAAATCAACCCAAGATCTGTTTCTGAAAGCGGGAAAATTCCTGATTCTCGCGGTCAGATCATCCTGACGGCCATTATCAATGAACACTTTGTCACGGGCGAACCTGTAGGTTCTAAAGTACTTGCAGACAAATTCGCCAATGCTTCGGGTCTCAGCTCGGCAACGATCCGAAACGTGATGGGTGAACTGGAAGAGATGGGCATGCTCGAGCAGCCTCACACTTCCGCCGGACGCGTTCCGACTGATATTGGATACCGGTTTTACGTTGACAACCTGCTTGGCGTGCTGAGTATATCGAATGACGACCTCCATCGCATAGGCGAGGAATACGGTCTGAATTCGTTCGACCTCAGCGATACTCCGGACAGGTTGATGGAACGTACTTCCCATTTGCTTTCGGCTCTTTCTAATAATGTCGGCATCGTGGTATCGCCTAGTTTGGCGAGTGATCGCCTGCAGCACATCGAGTTTGTAAACCTGAGCGACAACCGCATTCTCGTCGTTCTGGTCTCGGCCCCGAACATTGTCCATAACAAGATAATCCGGACCGGCGTGCCATTCACACGCGACGAACTCGAAAAAACAGCAAATTACCTCAACAAGGAATTTGCCGGAAAGAGCCTGGCCGAGATCCGTGCCGAGATCATGTCTCTAATGCACGAGGAAAAGGCCTTGTTTGACAAATTGCTTCAGACAGCCGTAATTCTTTGCTCTCAGAGTATTGAGGACGAGGATGACCGGCTCGGCGAAGTTTTCGTTGACGGCACGTCGAATATCCTGTCAAAGAGCGATTTTGCCGACCTCGAACGCCTCCGTGAGCTGCTGCGAACGATAGGCGAAAAATCACGTTTGATGCAGATACTCACTGAGTGTATCGAACGCGATGCCGCCGCAAAAGGCGACGTACAAGTCGTCATCGGCAGCGAAAACCGCACGCCGTCGTTTCAAAACTGCACGCTGATCTCGGCCCCGTACCGGATCGGCAACAGCACGGCGGTTGGCACACTCAGCGTCCTCGGACCGACGAGGATCGAATACGCGAGAATGATCTCGATCGTTTCGTACGTGGCCCGTACACTTGAAAAAATGATGTCCACTGACAGCGCAAGAAACTAGGTTCAGAGTTCATCCTCCACAAATGGATCCAAAAGAACAAATCCCAATGCCGACAGATTCGTTCGACGAGCTCGAAATGGACTTGAGCCCGTCGGTCGAGGATTTTATACGCGAACTCGAGGCGAAAGAAAAAGATCTGCACATCACGGCCGATCTCTCGATCGAGATCGCTGATTCGGACGTTGACATGAATCCGGCACAGGCGTTCGTCGAACAGGACCTCAATCTTCGGCCCGCGATGCCCGCGGAAAATGGTTCGCCGGCGACAAAGGCTCGCAATTTCGAGCTCGAAAACGAGCTTTCCTCGCTCAAGGTCAAGATTCTCGAACTCCGAAACGAGCGAAACGAGATACAGGAAAAGAGCGATCGACGGCTTAAGGATTTTGAAAATTTCAAGTACCGCATGGACCGCGAACGCCGCGGCTCCTTCATCGATCAGGTCGCCAATCTGGCCGCCCAGATGCTGCCGGTGCTCGATAATCTGAACCGTGCGCTTGATACAGTGCCGGGCGATGCGGAAAAGAAAACGCCTGAGTTTCAGCAACTCTACGACGGTATCGTTCTCGTCAATCAGCAGCTTAATGAGGTTTTCGCAGGAATGGGCGTGACGTCGATACCGACGCTGGGCGAAGGGTTCGACCCGAATTTTCACGAGGCCGTCGCTACTGAGGAAAACGACGATATGCCACCGAACATGATCGCCGACGAATTGCTTCGCGGTTATCGCATCGGCAACAAAGTGATCCGCCATTCGATGGTCAGGGTCACGACCTCCGCACAAAAGTCTACTCCCCCACAAACGGCCGAACCTGAGGCCGTAAACGAATCGGAACCTCACGATCCGGAAACTTCGACCACCGAAGTTGAATAGACGCTCCCGCCGTCAGACCTAAAATTTAGAGGAACTCAACCATTATGGGCAAGGTAATAGGAATCGATTTAGGCACCACGAACTGCTGCGTCTCTGTACTCGAAGGCGGCACGGTGCAGATCATTTCAAATAAGGAAGGCGGCCGCACGACGCCGTCGGTCGTCGGATTTACGGACAAAGACGAACGCCTCGTCGGCCAGATCGCCAAGCGCCAGGCTGTGACCAACGCGGCGAACACGCTGTACGCCGTCAAGCGTCTGATCGGCCGCAAATTTGACGCTCCCGAGGTCGAAAAGATGCGCACCAACGTGCCGTTCGAGATAGTCAAAGCTCCCAACGGCGACGCGCATATCCGCGTCCTCGATCGCATTTACAGCCCGCCGGAAATTTCGGCGATCGTGCTCCAGCGGTTGAAACTCGCTGCCGAAGAGTTCCTCGGCGACAAGATAACCGAAGCGATCATCACGGTTCCCGCGTATTTCGACGACATGCAGCGTCAGGCGACACGTGACGCCGGCAAGATCGCCGGCCTCGAAGTCGAACGCATCATCAACGAGCCGACGGCCGCAGCTCTCGCCTACGGATTTGGTAAGTCGAAGACCGAAAAAGTCGCGGTTTACGATCTCGGCGGCGGTACTTTCGATATCTCGATCATGGTTATAAACGACGGCGTTTTCGAGGTTCTATCAACATCGGGCAACACGTTTCTCGGCGGCGAAGATTTTGACGAACGCATCATCGATTGGATGATCGAAGGATTTCAGACCGAGAACGGCATCGATCTCCGCAACGATCGCCTTGCATTGCAGCGTTTGAAAGAAGCCGCAGAGCGTGCGAAATGCGAACTGTCGAGCGTTGCCGAAACGACGATCAGCCTGCCGTTCATCGCGGCCGATCCGTCAGGACCGAAACATATTAATGCGGTTTTAACCCGCGACAAATTCGAAGAACTGGTCAAAGATCTCGTCGAATCGTCAGTCGAGCCGTGCCAAAAAGCTCTATGGGATGCCAAGCTACAGCCCAGCGATGTCGACAAGGTGATCCTCGTTGGCGGCCAGACGCGTTCGCCGATCATCGCCCGCACGGTTACTGAGGTTTTCGGCAAACCGCCTTCGTCGGAGATCAATCCTGATGAAGTTGTCGCTATGGGAGCCGCAATTCAAGGCGGCGTTTTGACCGGCGATGTTAAAGATATCGTCCTCTTAGACGTTCTGCCTTTGAGTCTCGGACTCGAAACCCGCGGCGGTTTGTTCGTCAAACTGATCTCGCGAAACTCGACCATCCCACTTAAAAACACAATGACGTTCACGACCGTTGTTGATAATCAGCAGTCGGTCGAGATCCATATTTTGCAGGGCGAACGCGAGATCTCAAGCGCCAACCGGAGCCTCGCCAAATTCGAACTCGTCGGTATTCCGCCGGCACCACGCGGCGTGCCGCAGGTCGATGTTTCATTCGAGATCGACGCCAACGGCATCGTCAGCGTTTCGGCCAAAGACAAGATGACCGGCCTCGAACAGGCGATGCAGATCACGCCTTCGTCAGGCCTCGCCCCGGACGACATCGAACGCCTCATCATCGAAGCCGAAACGTCGATCGATCGCGATCGCGGCGAACGCGAACTGATCCTCGAACGCAACCGCCTCGATTCGCTCATCCGCAACTCACGCCGGGCATTGGTCGAGATCGGCAAATCGCTCCAGCTCGAAGACCAGCAAACCATCAACGCCATCCTCAACGAAGCCGAAGAAATGATGAAATCCGAAAGCGTCAGCCAGATCCAGGAGCAGCTAAGCAAAGTAGAATCCGCCGCCAACCGCATCACCGCCGCCATGCTCACAATGGCCTAAAAGGAGCGCGGGCATCCCTGCCCGCGTGTCAGTAGCCCACGTGTCCGTAGCCCGCACGTCGGTTGCGGCGTCCCCGCAACACTGGCACGCTTTTTGTGCCAGAACTAAGGGCTCGACACAATTACATTCGACTCAATTAACTAAGAGGCCTCGCCGATCAACATGCGGGGTCTTTTCTATTTCAATCGCCAAAATCCTGTGATAATATCAAAAATATGGCCTCAATAGTCGGCACATTCCCAAAACCGGTTCGCCTCGACGAAGGCGGCCTCAAGGTCGCGGACACCCGCGTCTCGCTCGATTCAGTGGTTTACGCCTTCAAC
>JANLTF010000061.1:0-12120 GCA_031362825.1 Acidobacteriota bacterium
CGCCAAATTTAACAATCCAACGACCGAACTCGGTAAAATGATCGTGCGTTCGGCCGAGGTCGCCGATCCTGAGGCGCTCGCCTCGAAAAGTACCGACGATATCACGACCGAGTTGATTCCGTACTTGAAAGAACTCAACGATCGGTTCATCGCAAACTATGAAAAGAAGGCGGCCCGCATCCAGGAACTGGAGAAGAAGAAAGAGGAACTAACGTATTGGGCCAGCATCGCGACCTATTTGGCTGTCGCACTGCAGTTGTTTGGCGTGATGGCGGTAATGTCGAAGGACCTCGCCATCGATTCCGAGGTCCGCCGCGATAGGGCCGAAAACGAAGCCAGAAAGGCAGAGGAAGAGGCCAGACTGGCATTTGCCGAGATGAGAGAAGCTGTGCAGGACGCGGACGAAGCAAAAGCCGACCTCATCGAGATCCGCGAAGATGTCGACGAAGCCCGCGACATGCTCGAAGAACTTGAATTGGACGTCGAAGCAGCTCTCGACGAAGCCGAAAAGAACAAACAGTAGGCGGGCCACAGACTGAACTTGTCTTAAACCACGGGTCCTAACTTGACTAGGGCCCGTGGTTTTCGTACGATTACGGTTCGCTCATTTTTTGGAAATGAGCGCGTTTTTTTGAAAATTTAACGGGTACACGTGCGAAAAGAGTTTTGTTTATTCGGGTTTTCGGGCACGTACGTCAATTGGTAGACAGCCTCCCTTACAAGGAGGAAGTTAGGGGTTCGAGTCCCTTCGTGCCCACCACTCTTGCGGAGTCGTAGTTCAGTTGGTTAGAACGCCAGCCTGTCACGTTGGAGGTCGCGGGTTCGAGTCCCGTCGGCTCCGCCATTTAGTTTAGGCCCTGTCGGGATCGTTTGATCTCGGCGGGGCTTTGTTTTTGTGGACTAAGAGGTTTCGGCTATTAGGTCTTTCACATTCATCGAACGGCCGTCGAGAATGGCCTGTCGGAAATGCTCATCGCCGATGGCAGCTTTTGCCTGATCTAGGTAGCTGTCGAGGAATGCCTGATCGACCGCCTCGACGATAAAACCGGCGGATTCGTAGGTCTTTTCGAGTGAGCCGTAGATCCGGGCAGCTTTTTCATGTTTGCCCTCGATCACGGCGAGAGCCATAAATCTCTCCATGGCAAAGCCCATACCTACGGCGTCGCCCGCAGCTTCGGCAAGTTTCAGGCTCTCCATCGCATATTCGCGGCTCGCATAGTAGTCCTCCATCGAACAAGCAACCGCACTGAGGTTTACGCAGGCGATCTGGATAACGTGTTTGAAAGATTCCTGACGAGCGATCGTTAGAGCTTTTTCGTAATAGCTCTTGGCCGTTTCATGATCTTCGTTTGAACGAAATATCTCGCCAAGGACATTTGCCACCCGAGACGCCAGATATTTGTCATTTGCCTCGTTCGAAATAGCGAAACTTTCTTCTAAACGTGGCAACGCCTCTGCATTATCACCCCGCAGCATCTTGACCGTACCTAAACCCGAAAGCGAAGTAGCGATCAAAACATTGTCCGGAATCTCGCGACTCAGTTTGACGGCGTCCGAATAGAATTTCTCCGACTCACTGAGATCACCTTGCCTCCACATCAAACTGCCGGTGGCGATCAATGCCCGCGCCAGCAGCCTCTGATCGGCCGAGTCGCCGTTTGCGTCTAATGCCTGCCTAGCCCATTTGTTTCCCTCGACGAGATGTCCGCGTCTGAACCAAAACTCGGGCAGTGCGGCCACGATCCGCAAGGCGGTTTCAGGCTCGTATAAAAGCGTCCATTCGAGTGCAGCCCGGTAATTGTCGTTCTCAAGCTCGATGGTCTCAAGCCAGTTTGAAGACTCCTCGCCGCGAAATCCGATCTCGGCCCTTTCTGCGAGCTCAGTAAAAAATTCGGCATGCAGGTGTCGGATGGCGTTTTCTTCGTTACTTTCTCTTAGATTTTCGCGGGCAAATTCTCGAACGACCTGCAGCATCTTCAGTCGCGGTTCGCCGTCAGATTGTTCCCGGCTCACGAGCAAACTTTTATCAACAAGCGAAATGACGCTGCCAAATACATCGATCGAACCTTCGGCGTTGGCAGCCGCTTCGGCACTTTCGAATATAAAACCGCCGCGAAAGACGGAAACGCGGTCGAACAGCTTCTTTTCGTCATCGCCCAGCAGATCATAGCTCCAGGCGATGGCGGCATGCATCGTTCGCTGCCGTTCGGGCATGTCACCGGCACGGCTCGATAGGATCTGCAGATTCTTTTCGAGCCGCGTTCGAATTGCTTTCGGGGCAAGCATCTTGACCTGGACCGCGGCCAGTTCGATCGCAAGGGGCAATCCGTCAAGACGCCTGCAAATGGCGGCGACGTCCTCGGCATTTTCCGCGGTCAAGGTAAAATTCGCCCGGGCGGACCGGGCACGATCTACGAAAAGTGCAATCGCCGCATACTGGCTGAGATCGTCGGGCGACAGATCATTTCCGGCCGGAATTTCGAGCGGCTGGAGCGTGAATTCGGATTCGAAACGGAGGTTCAGCCTGACGCGGCTGGTCACCACGATCTTTAGATTTGCTGAATCCGTCAACAACTCGCCGATCGCGGACGAAGCATTTATTATTTGCTCGAAATTGTCGAGAACCAACAGGATATTCCGCTGTGACAGAAACTCTTTTAGAGATTCCTTTATCGATCGATCGCTGGTTTCCTTTACACCGACCGTCTGGGCGATAACCTGATGGATCAGTTCATGATCGGCAATCGCGGCTAATTCGACGAAGAATACGCCATCGGCGAAGTTTTCCAGCGACTTTCGAGCGATCGCTTTTGCGAGGGTGGTCTTTCCGGTGCCGCCGACACCTGTCACGGTCAGCAGCCGCGTTTCGTGGCGTTTAATTAGCTCGACGATCTTCGAGAGTTCGTCGGTGCGGCCGATCATCGGCGTTAGTTGGCCTGACAGGTTATTTGGACGTTCCTGAATGACTGTCGGTGTTTGATCGATGACAACGGTCTGAGCCTCAGGTGACACATCTGTCGTAACTTGAGGAGAGATCTGGCCAAGACGAGTTTGAATTCCGGCATCGTGTCTTGCCGATTTTAAGTCGTGAACCAACTCGCTCGCTGTCTGATAACGATCACGAGTATCCTTCTGTAGGGCCTTGAAGATGATCCCTTCCAGTTCAGGCGGCAGATCGCGGAGCTTCGCGGGTTCTTTCATCAGAACTGCGGCAATAATGTCGCTGACGGTGTCGCCGGCAAATGGCGAATCGCCTGACAGCATTTGATACAGGACGATGCCGAAGCTAAAAATATCGGTCCGATGATCGATATTCTGGCCTCTGGCTTGTTCGGGCGACATGTAGTTTGGCGTTCCGACGATGAGGCCGGGCTGCGTTTGAAAACTGACGTCCGTTTCGTCACCCGATGCGTCGCTACCCATAGCCGAAGGCTTTGCGAGGCCAAAATCCAGGATCTTAACGATCCCGTCTTTGCGGACCATTATGTTATCGGGCTTGATGTCGCGGTGAACTATTCCTGCCTTGTGTGCCTCGTCCAGAGCGGCCGCGATCTGAATACCGATCTCCAATATCTCCGCTACATTCAAGGCTCTCGTTCTGGCGTACTCGCCAACGGTCGTCCCGTCGATAAATTCGGTAGCGATAAAATGCGTCCCTTCTGACTCGCCGATCTCGTAGATCGTGATGATATTCGGATGATTGAGAGCCGATGCGGACTTAGCTTCGCGAACAAAGCGGCCCATCCGGTCGCTGTCGCCGACGAACGCTTCTGGCAGCATCTTGAGCGCGACCTTACGGTCGAGCTTTGTGTCCTCGGCAAGATAAACCTCGCCCATTCCACCGACACCCAGCAGTGTGACGATCCTGTAATGGGCGAACATCTTGCCAGACTGGCGCGCCGTTTTGTCTTGTTCGGCAAACACGCTGGCGGCGACGGCATCCGTCGATTGGTCGAGAAATTTGGTCTCCGACGCACCGAATGCGAGCAGAGATTCGACCTCGCGACGCAGGTCTTTATCGTTGCCGCATTTATCGTTGAGAAACGCCTCACGCTCGCCGCCGTTGAGTTTCAGGGCTGAGCTATAGGTTTCCTCGATCTGGTCTAATCTCTCTTTGGTCACGTTCTCTAATTTGCCGCCAGTTCGCGGAGCAGCCACGAACGGGCAAACTGCCAGTCGCGCTTTACGGTTTCCGGCGATATTTTAAGTACCTCGGCGATCTCCGCGATCTTCAAACCGCCGAAGAATTTCATCTCGACAACACGGCTCCGGCGTGTGTCCAGTTTTTCGAGGTTCTTCAAGGCATCATCAAGTGCAACGATCTCATTGATGCGGTCATTTGTGGCCGCCAGGTTGTCCGCGAGAGTTATTCGGGCCTGCCAGCCGCCTCGTTTTTGGCTTTGTTTCGACCGAGCGTGATCAACCAATATCTGCCGCATGACACGCGATGCAACGCCAAAAAAATGCGAACGATTTTGCCAATTCTGTCCGTCGCTCTTCGCTATCTTAAGATACGCTTCGTGTATGAGGTCGGTCGTCTGCAAAGTGTGCCCCGACGGCTGGCGGCGCATATGACGGCGTGCCATCCGGCGCAGTTCTTCGTAAACGAGCGGCATCAATTGTTCGAGTGCGAGCTCATCACCATTATTCCAATCTACCAGCAGATGCGTGATCCGTCGCGAGATGATTTCTTGCATTCATTTACGAGGGGGAAACGTTACGTGAGTATAGAACAAAATCAGAAAATATAGAAATTTTAGCCGACCAACGTACCGCTTTTTCTCCGGTTATTTCCGATTCAAAATCGATTTCCGGCGACTCGCAAAGGTGTGGTGCGAAAATTTACAGCGGCGTCGTGGAATATTTCGGCTCCCAGAATCTGGCATGGGTCGATTCTACCGCAACTGCCCATGTTTATTGGTACATATCGGCCGCGAGTGGTACCAACGGCGGCACGTAAGTTGCGCCTCGTAAGAGTGGCTATTTGATAGGATATTCAAACTCTCACTTTTTAACGGCGCCCGCATGCGGGACTCCGCCTCCGGGCCGGGAGTTCATCATGAGACACCTACGTTGTTTTGTCGCTGCCTGTTTTGTTTTCTTATTCTTTAATTCGACTCTAACCAGCCAAGTTATGTTCTTTGCCCGCGAGCGGGCTGCGTCATCGTTGACCGATTTGCTTTACGTGCGACTTTTGGCAGACCCGTCAGGGACGACGTATGCGGCAGCGTTTCAAGGCGTCGCTGGGCCGCAGCAGGACGAGGCTGAGCGTCTGCTTGCCCAATGGGCAAAAGACGGGTCGGCTGATGAAGCCGTGGTTGATCGCTTGATGCGTGAATTGAACATCATGTCGAAAGACGCCGAAGCCGATCTTATCGCAAAACTGCGTGCAGCCGGTACGAGATACGCGGGCGGCCCTTCGGCATTCGAATTGTCCGTAAGGGAAACGCTCGACAAACGGCGATATGCGCAAGTCGATAACGCAATTCAGGAAGTCCTGAATGCGCACGGCAGGGATCTTGAAGCAGTAATCAGAACGGGCTCATCCGGCAAGCGTTACCTGCAGATCCGCGGCTCGGGCGACGGCGGCTCGGGCTATCGTATGTTCTTCTCGGACGACGATATCTCGTTCGTCGGCTCGAAGGCCGAAGAAGCCGCACGGATGCTTAACGGCATTCTCGACAATCAAGGGCTTGCCAAACTCAAGGTCAAGGGAATGGATCTCGGTTCGCTAAAGAATATCCGCGGCATCGATCTGACAGCCATCGAACTGCTCGAGCCTGACAAATTCCTCGGCGAATCGGGCATCGCCAGTATCAAGGGCGAAATGCTCGACAAAGGAGCGGTCGTCGCCGCGCGGTCGGGCGAATCGATGTCAATGACACCCACATCTCTGCGGCAGTTCGTTGAATCAAAAAAGAGCAAAATGCTGGCGGACCTGATGGACGACAGTGCTGTCAGAGCGACGGTGCAGAAGTTTGGAGCGTTGACCGTAGTTGGAAGCTGTGAACGCCAGATCGTTCAGACACATGCCGGTTGGGCGAATCTTCCCGATTCGGAAAAGGTCAAATATGTGCTTCGGCAGCGTTTCGCACTGAGCGAATCAGGTGCGATGCGCAATGTCGCGGGCGAAGCGGCATCGGTTACCGCGTCGGACATCGCCAAACTAAACAAACTCCGCAGCGAACTCAAGCAGCGTCTAAATCTGACGTCCGAGGAACTTTCCTGGCTCAACACACTGCGTACGCAGAACATCGACCTCGCATTCAAGGAGATCCCTCAAAAGCTCGCGCCTGTCATTGCCGTTGCCGAGACCTCGGGGCGTTCTCTCGCCTCAAATCCTGAGGTGCGCAGGATGATGAATGAGTTGACGACGGGCTTTGCATTGATGCGCGACGGCGTGATCGATATTCCCAATGAAGATATGATCGCCCGGTTGAAATCGATGGCCGGTGAGAATAAGGAGTTGTACAGCGTTCTTTATACAAGCTTTAAGGACAGCAAGGATCTCGTCGAGGCTCTCGATCAATGGATCGCTTCGGGCGGAACACGCGAGGCATTCATCGATATGTTGGCCAAAGCCGAGAATCGGCTAGAACGCCTCCAGAAAATAATCGCACGCCGTGCGAAAAAGGCGAATACGCCCGAGGCTAAAACACTAACCGCGCTCGAAGAAATGCTCGGCACCGACCTTGGCGACAATTTTTTTATGAAAATGGCCAAGAACCCGGCCGCCAAGAAGGTCGTGCTCGCAGCACTCATTGCCGGCGGTGGAGCCGCTTGTCTGAAGGCAATGTACGAATCTTGGGCCAAGGGTAATTTTCAGGAAGATCTCAGTTCAGCCGCGTTCGGCATTATGGATTTCGTGCCGGGCGGCGCCGAGGTCAAACTGCTGTTCACCGAGGGAATGGACAAGACCGTTCTCGTTCTCTTTATCAAAGATGCTCTGTACCTTTCGCCAGCGTGGCCGATCGCGCTTGTGGGCGATGTTTTAGTGCTGTCGATCGATCTGGGTGCGGCGTACAAGATACAGATGCAGCAACAGGGAATGGTCGACTTTTTCGTTTATAACAGTGATTTTGACACGGCCGGCGAACGCCCAAAATTCTTGCGATTGAAGCTTCCCGGCGGAACGACCATCGAACGCGAGGCACTGGCTAAATTCCTTTTCGAAACTAAATCACAGCGTTATTTGCACACAGGCAAGGAATACATAATGAACGACCTTTCGGCCGTCAGCACCGATCTGCTCGATAAGGCGTTCATTCCTGAGGATCCCGTGACGCAGCAACTACGGATGGCCGCCGAACAACAGATGACCGCGATCAACCGATCCGAGGCACTAGCGGCCGAAGGTATTTTCTCCAGCACTGTTGGCTACGGCCGCTGGCTGTTCGGGTTTGAAACCGTTTGTGAAAAAAGCCAAGAACGCTGGTGCAAGGTCTTTACCCTTTTGAAAAAGAAGATCATCGATCGCCGCGAGATCGTCAAGGACAAGGTGATGATCGCGCAGCTCATCGAAATGGCTGAGACAAAACGCGCCACGCTGTCAGCGGCGAACGAGACCGAGGCAAAGCTAGACAAGCTGCAGGAGAAGCTCGAGCAGATCCGTGGAAAGGCGCTCGAGGTCAAACTCTCTGCGGTTGTCAAAAAAGTTGCCGATGAAGCCGGAAACCCGGTGCGCTCGGACACACAAGAAGAAAGAGACATGAAACGCGGGCAGATTTGGTCCGACGCCTATTCCGCCTATGTGCGTATTTGGAACTGGCAAAAGAACGTTAAAGCCAGCATCGCAACCAAAACAGGTTGGGAACGAGCAGAGGTTCTGCAGTTCAAATGGACGGGTGATCCGGTAGATGATGAGCGAAAATCGGAGCAGTCGAGACAAGGGTTCTCTTCCTCACTGGTCCGCATCACTCGTGAGATAAGAACTGCGAAGGGCATCGAGCCGCTCGTTAGCGATCCAGTAGATAAAGAGGCGTTCAGTATTCTCGGCGACGTTGTATTCCCATGGCGAGCCGTTCTCGACGAAGCGGACAAGGAAACTGCCGAACAAGGCTCGGCGTACTTTGCCGAATATGCGGCTGCGGTGGAGAAGGTGAAAAAGCTCTACGCCGTAAGTGCGGCATTTCAGGCTCAGCTTGAAAAAGGTTCCCAGATCGTCAAAGGCAGCGAAATGCTCACACTCGACAGATCGACCTCGCTTGAGCTCAAATTTAGCGATCCCGAACTTACTAAACTGATGACCGAGGGCAAACTAACGGTTCGCTGGTTTACGTCAGGCAACGGACGGTTCACCCCGGATGACAGCAACTTAAAGACGCTTTACGCTCCGTATAGCCCTGAGCCCGTCAAACTAACGGTCGTGCTCACACGTGGCGGCGTGGACCGTGCAAAAGGTTCGCTCGCCGTGACCATGAATGTTACGGTACCGGACAGCTTTCTTGTTCTGGAATTGACACCTCCGCAGCCTAAGCCGCAGGCGATCGCCGGCATCACAGCGAATATCCCCGAACGATTCTTTGGTGGTAAACCGCGATTTCATTACAAGTGGACCTGCACAAATTGTAAAGTGGACGACTTTGACCGTACGCGAACCGCAGTGACGGCTCCGAAGACAGGTGCGTCTGTTGTCGCTTGTGAACTGTTTGTCGAGGGCGCGGATGGCAAGTCCACGCTGCTGCTTCGCAAGGAAGTTAAGTTTGATGTTTCCGGCAAGACGACGCCGACGCCCACGCCATCGCCGTCGCCCGGAGCTACTCCGACACCTACGCCGTCTCCCTCGCCGACACCTACGCCCGGTGCGACGCCGATCCCTGAAGCAACGCCCGAAACCGTTATGGCTCGTGTCACAAACAGGTCGGCGACTTCGATCAATGTCTGGGCCGAGGGTAGATCTCCAAGAACCATGATGGATGTTCTCGAATCGCATACCGAACCCGGAACGGGAGGCGGCATCAAGGCGGTGATCCCGGCCAGCGGATCGCTCCACTTTTACAAGGGTTCGGTGGAAGCGGTAACGGGCGGGACAAATGTGATCCAGGCATCGTGCCTATGGAAGCGTGAGCCCG
Organism: Acidobacteriota bacterium; assembly: GCA_031362825.1. Taxonomy (GTDB): domain Bacteria; phylum Acidobacteriota; class Blastocatellia; order Pyrinomonadales; family Pyrinomonadaceae; genus OLB17. Next base: position 9,072 of record JANLTF010000061.1, read on the forward strand.
GAGTCTCGGGACAAGTGCCGAATATCACGTATGAGGCCGATGGCTCATTGGTTTGCGGAACGACCATTCTCGCCTCACGCGTTAAATTTGTTCCGGCGACGGTCGCGCCTCTCAAGGTTGGTGAGACGACCACCGTTGAAGCAGTTGTCGACTCTCTCAAACCACACGAAAAGCCACTCACATACAGTTGGAGCGGAACATTTGAAGGTGATTTAGCTCAGCTCAAATCGACGAGCAAGGTTACGATCAAGGCTGCGAAGGTCGGCAAATATAGGTTGTCGGTATCCGTTGCTAATCAGTTCGGCCCGCTTGGCAAGGCCAGCCTCGACTATGAGGTCGGCGGCGTTACTGCAGCGCTCGAAAAAGTAACCGGACCGGTTCTTTACGGTGGAGAACTTGCCCTAACGGCAAAGGTCACCGGCCTCGATAGGCTTGGGGCGGCATTTCAAAAGGGATGTGCCCCCGGAAAGACGTGTATTCCCGACCCTGTGAATGAAGGCGGTTCCGCGTTGAAAATAATATGGCAATCCGAGCCGGGCATTACGTTTTTGCCGCCGACTACTGGTGGACCAACCACCATAGCAAGGTTCGACCGAATGGGCAAAGTGAAGGTCTGGGCTCAAGTCATGCTAACCGAGGAAGGCAGAACCCGAACAATTACCGAGACACCTCAACAGGACATTGAGGTCAAGGCCCCAAAATACAAGATCGTCTTCACTCCCGCTGAGGGCCAGGCAAAGGTCGGCCAGGAAGTAAGGGCGGTCATTACCGAAGAACCGATTCGAAAGCCTGCGATAGATCCTTCGCTGATCGATTTTGTCTGGACCGATCCGCCGTCCTCGAATCGTATGGAATATACGGATAACGCAAGCGAGATCGGATTTACGGTAAAAGATGCAAAGCCCGTTCAACTAAACGTCAGGGCTAGAGTGCCGCACTGGGGCGACACGATCGCCGAGCTGACGGCAACGTATTCCTCAGCGATGTTCAACATAAAGACCGAGGTTCTCGGCAGCGGAGGCCCAAAACCGCAGATCTGGCGTGAAGGCGTCGGCCTCGTAACTGTAGAGAAAAATGTTTATTGTGCTGACGAACTGGTGCGTGTCAAAGCGACTATCGTCGAACCCGGAGCACCAAGCGAAATCCGCTGGAACTGGACGGCCAACGAAGGAACGACCATCGGCAATAATATCGCGCAGGAAATAACGGTATCGCGGCACGAGACCGGAACGGCCGAACTGACGGTCGAGGCCAAGGACAAAGATGGTGTACTGCTCGCGAAAGGTACTGCCAGTTTCTCGGTGACGGTTTCGGCCCTCGATATTAAGACCGCAAAGACCAAGGCCGCAGACGCCAATTCGGGAGCGGCGAAAAAGAAGGCAGCAGCCGAAAAAGTGATCAAAGCAAAGGAGATGGTCCGCAAGGGCCAACTCGACGAAGGGATCACGCTCGTCGGAGAAGCCGCTGCCGATGACGCAACGAATGCCGAGGCCAAGACGCTTTCCGCAAAGTGGAAAAAGGAACGGACAGCCGTTCAGGCTGCTATTACAAAGGCCCGAGGCTTGCTCGACCAGAACAGATTTGTCGACGCATCGGCCGCTCTAAATGTTGCGAAGGGGACACATCCGACCTATAGACCGGTCGTTGATCTAGATAACGAGATCGACGACAAATGGGGCAAGCACGATGCGGCACTCAAAGAAGCAATCGGAACTATCCGCATGGCTAATGAGGCTAAGGATTTCAAAAAGGCACTTGCCCTCGTGCCGGAAGTCCGGACGAAATACAAGCTTATCGCTGGACCCGAGGCTGAACTCAAACGCTACGAAGACTGGGCCCGTGAACACGAAACTGAAAAAGAACGCCGCCGCGGAATTCTCAAACAGGCAGACGTGAAACTGGCTGCAGGCGACTACGACGGCGTGATAAACGACGTCGCAGAGATGTGGAAGAATTTCGATGTCTATTGGAGTTTCACGATCGATCCGGAACCGAAGATCGCCGAGGAACTCAATAAGGAGGCTCTTAAACGCCGTGACCGAGTCAATACGCTGCTGGCGCAGGTCAAGACCGCAGCCGAGGCTCCAAAATTTGACAAAAAGCAGTTACAGCAAGGCATGGCAACGGCGGACGAGATACTAAAGATCGCTCCGAGTCATGCCGATGCTCAAAAGTATCGGGCGATCATTGCCGACCGTTTGGCCCGCGGAGAAAAAGGAGCTAAGGGCGACAGTGCCCTTGCGAAGGGCGACTCGCTACAGCAATCCGGCGATCATAAAGGTGCGGTCAAGGCTTACGATTCGGCCATTAAGGCCGACCCGAACAATGCTGAGACGTACATTAAGAGAGGCAATTCGAAACTCGCGATCGGCGATACTAGGGGAGCTCTCAAGGACTTCGATACGGGGATCGATCTCAAATCCGGGGTTGCAGCGTGGCATATGACGCGGGCCAAGGTCCGCGATCAGGTTGGCGATGCGAACGGTGCCATTAGCGACTATCAAAGCGTCGTGATCATCGAGCCGCGAAATATGGACGCCCTTACCGCACTCGCAGCGATCTATGTGAGGAGCAATAATTACCAGGGGCTGATCGATGTTTATACAAAGATCATCAATCTTGAGCCAAGAAACGCACAAGCCTATCTGGCCCGAGGAATGGCTTATCAGGCGAGCGGCAGTTGTCAGTTGGCGATCCCGGATTTTCAAAAGGCGTACTCGCTCGACCCGCGCAGCAGTGCGGCCTACAACGGTCACGGCGAATGCCGCGAACAGGGAAACGACCACAAGAACGCGCTCAAAGACTATGAAAAAGCGGTTCAACTCGATCCCGGAAATGCTCAGGCAGTCGCAAATCGCGACCGGCTAAAGGCAGCATTGGCACCGAAGCCAAAACCAACCCCAACACCAAAGGTCGTTCCGACGCCGAAGCCGAAACCGGTCCCGACACCAAGATCGACACCCGTGACCGTAAAGCCCAAGCCGACACCGACACCGGAAAAGAAACCGAAGAAGCCGTTTGAGATCCCGACCGAGATCAAGATCCCGGG
>JANLTF010000080.1:0-4414 GCA_031362825.1 Acidobacteriota bacterium
TATGGACACTTCCCGCGTTCTTCAGTTGTCGGAAATTGTGATCTAATGTGCCGTTAGCGAGCAATGGACAAAATCACCGCCCGGAACTACCGGCGTGCGATAGTCGTCGTAATCTATCTTGTCGTTGCCTGTCTTAAAGGCATAGATATCAAACCCGTATGCGTCAAGAAAATCGGTCAATTCGCCTGAGCGGTCCAGGTAGATCGTCTCGGCGAAACCGAGTTCCAGACGGATCTGCAACAGCCGCTCGATCACTTCGAGCGGTGCAAAACACTGGTCTGGGTCTTTGAAAGTAGCCATATAGGGAAAAGCCTTTTTCAGGCAGCCGTTCTCGCTTGTCCGGCATCTGATTAGAGTACGCAATATTCATTTTGGTTGTTCGTAAATTTCTTGATCTTTCCGAACACCGTGCATCTAGAATATTGGACGGAAAAAGTGGACGTTTTTGCCGAAAAGGCATAAACTTGTTAGATAGCAATGTTCCTTAGGAGAAAATCATGGTAAACAGATCTATTCGGTTCGCATTTTGTATCGTAATGGCAATGTGTCTGGGCTCGACGGCTTTCGCACAGAACCGTGGTGTTGTCTCTGCTGCGGGCGATAAATATGTCATTTCGGCAAACGCCGGCGGCGTTAACTTTCTCGAAGGAACGGTGACAGTTGCCCGAACCGAAGGCCGCAGCGGTGCCCTGTTAAAAGGCGATCAGATCGAGGTCGGCGACAAGGTCTCGACGGGTGCCAATGGCAAGGTGGAGATCTTGATGAATCCCGGTTCGTATGTCCGTCTCGGTGCGAACACCACATTTGAATTCAAAACTACCACGCTCGACGATCTTAAATTGAAGCTGGACAGTGGCAGTGCAATGTTTGAGGTCTTTGCGACAAATGAATTCAAGGTCGCTGTTCAACTGCCGAAAGGCCGCGTTGCACTCGTCGATACGGGCATCTATCGCATCGACATTCAATCGAACGGCGTCGCAACGGTCTCGGTATGGGACGGCGTTGCCGAACTGACAGGCACCACACTAAAGAAAGGACGTGCCGCCACGATCGGCGAAGGTACGCTGGCAATCGCTAAATTTGATCGTGATGACAAGGAAGACGCTCTCGCCCTGTGGAGCAAGCAGCGGGGCAAATCGCTGGCAAAGGCGACCGCTTCGCTTAAGAATCAGCAGGTGCGTGATTCGCTTATCAATTCTTATAACGGCGGACGGTGGGGAATGTACGATGCCTTTGGCCTTTGGATCTACAACGCTCAATTCGGCGGACACTGCTTCCTGCCATTCGGCCGCGGCTGGTATTCGCCGTATGGCTATTGGTATGGCAATAATATCTGGTGGTACAACCTGCCAACCGTGATCTATTATCCACCGACTCCGACGCCGAGCATTTTTGGAACCAAGACCCGAAGCCGCTCCGAAGATGTGGTTGGTGGCAGCGGAGGCGGAAATGGCGGCGGAATAGTCACACCGCCGTTCGTTCGCGTCCAGGAAGGTGTCAAAATGAACGATCCCATCCGCGAACCCGCCGACGTAAACAACAACACTGACCGCGGGCCGGTGTTCGTTCAGTCGTCACCGCCGATCATTGTTGCGGCACCGTCGCAGACCGGATCGAAGACGCGGGACAACTAGAAGTGGTTCATTACAATTTAGAAGGGCGGGAGAATGGAATTTCTCTCGCCTTTTCTATTTGAGAATATGAACAGAGGCGGCCTGAGCCGATGGCAGATCCAAGTTGTCGGTCATTGCTCCTAAGACCAAAAAGACAGACTGGGCCCCGTTGAAAAGTGTATGCAGAATGATGCAAGGCAACAGATTTTTTGATCGCACTCTCAATGCAGTTAGCATTATACTAAGCAACGCCAACAGGAAGATCGTCGAATAACTTGGATAATATTGCGGGACGTGAACCACGGCGAAGAGAAAAGTGACAAGAGCGAACGCAGCCGGAACGCCGAGAGCACGTTCGAATGTGGAATAAAGCACACCGCGATAGATCACCTCTTCGACAAGCGGGGCGGTAACGGTTGCGACGAGTGCAACGATGTACACGGCATATTTTGAGGTCTTGAGCATTCGGATCAGGTCGTTTTCCTGTTCGGGGAAATACGAGCCGACGATGGCCACAAGTGCAAAAAAGACCAGCAGCATGGCCACATAGTGCCACCATTTGATGCCGCCGCTCTCCCATCCGACTGTTTTTCTAAACGAAAACGTCCGACTCCGCGTGACCACGAGCCACGCGATCAGGACTGTCAGTATGTGAGCCGGAATGATCGCCGCGACCTGAAGAATGACGGCGGTCGGGTCGGTTTTGGCAAATTCGGTGAACTGTTCGGAGTCGCTGATGGAGATGCCTTGCGACGAAAGGTATGGAAATAGGAAGATGGCCGGAACGATCACGATCAAAAGGATGCTCGCCATCCACAACAGGAAGGCGAGCACTGCAAACCCGATCTTCCGCATCATCTCCGCCTTATCAGTATCGTCGGATGGCGTCGACGAAGGCGATTCAAAATCGGGATTGGCAGCCGTGCGAGCAAGCGGGAGGTGAGTCAGTTGTTCTTCGATTTCCACGAGTGTGAGTTTAGCGAATCGAGGTTTAAGTTCAAAATTCGTTTTCGTTTCTTGCTATTTCACCTAAATGTAGATAACCTAAAATCCCGTGGAGCAACGCGGGAAATTCCAACAAAAATTAGTGATCGCGATCATCCCGGCACGCTACGGCTCTACCCGTTTGCCAGGCAAAATGCTGCTTGAGATTGGCGGCAAACCATTGATATTGCATACGTTAGCTCAGACATCGAAGGCTCGAAACGTCTCGCGTGTGATAGTTGCGACAGACGACCAGCGGATATTTGATGTAGTAACCGAAGACGGCAGCGAAGCGATGATGACATCGCCAGATCACCCTTCGGGCAGCGATCGTTTGGCGGAGGTTGCGGAGACGCTGCCGGACGGCTCGATCATTGTCAACGTCCAGGGCGACGAGCCCACGATCTCGCCTCGAACGATCGAATCTGCCGTTGATGCATTGTTAAGCGACGATTTTGCTGATATTGCTACGACCTGCGAGATGATCGACAGCGTAGACGACCTGATGAATGACAATATCGTTAAAGTCGTGACTAACGAGGCCGGCTACGCCTTATATTTTTCTCGTTCACCGATACCGTATCCGCGTGACGCTGCGATGACGTACGGCTGCCCGGACAAGGCTTTGAACGAAAAACCGGAATTGTTGTCGCTGTTCCGGAAGCACACCGGCCTGTACGTCTATCGTCGCGAATTTTTGCTAAGGTTTGCAAAAATGCCGCAGACGAAACTCGAACAGATCGAGATGCTCGAACAATTGCGGGCATTGGAGTATGGAGCGAAGATCAAAGTTGTCGAGGTTGCCGAACCGTCGATCGGTGTCGATACGCCTGAGGACCTTGAGCGTGTAAGGAAAATCGTAGGAACCACAGAGATGTGAAATTTCAAATTTGGGATTTCTAATTTTTAGAGATCGAAGAGCGAGAATCTCATGGCTGATTGGATCGGTTTAGCATTTTTTGTAGTGCTTGTCGTCGGAGCGATCGTCGCACTAAAGGTGCTCAGCAAGTCGCGTGTCAGTACGTCAGACGAATTTGAACGAAACGCGGCTGAAGGTACGACGATGCTTGGGGCTTCGATGAATGCATTGCAGGAACTGATGGATCCTGCGGAGGCGAAAAAGCGAGAAGTGATCACGCAGATGAAGGAAGGCACTTTTCAGAAAAAGAAGCGAGAAGGGAAAGCCGAAGGGGGAGATTGAGTTCAAAGTGCAGGCTTTAGCGTGTATGCGGCGGGACAAGCTAAAGCTTGCACGCTGAACAAGGAAATAACATTATGACCAAATACATTTTCGTAACCGGCGGCGTGGTTTCGAGCTTGGGTAAGGGGCTGGCGGCGAGTTCGATCGGGTGTTTGCTCGAGGCCCGCGGGTTGACGGTGCAGATGATGAAGCTCGATCCGTACATCAACGTCGATCCGGGCACGATGTCGCCGTTTCAGCACGGCGAGGTATATGTAACGGACGACGGGGCCGAGACCGACCTCGATCTCGGGCATTACGAGCGGTTCACGCACGCCAAGCTCTCGCAGGCGAATAACTGGACAAGCGGCCGTATCTACCTGTCTGTTATCGAAAAAGAACGCCGCGGCGATTATCTCGGCAAGACGATCCAGGTCATTCCGCACATCACCGACGAGATCAAAATGGCTGTTCGAAAGGTTGCCGAGATGCACGAACCGGACATCCTTATTGTCGAAATCGGCGGAACGGTCGGCGATATCGAGTCGCTGCCGTTTATGGAAGCGATCCGTCAAATGGGCAACGAGGAAGGCCGCAACAACGCAATTTTTGTTCACGTGACACTTGTTCCTTTTAT
>JANLTF010000091.1:0-12514 GCA_031362825.1 Acidobacteriota bacterium
CAAATCCCCCGCCGACGCCGAATTCGAGGTCGACCGCTTCCTCGACGAGGCGGATCTGTCGTCCGTCCCCCGCGTCCGCATCAGCCACGGGGTCGGCACCGGCGCCCTAAAAAACTACGTCCACCACGTCCTAAAATCCCACGAACACGTCGAAAAGTTTGGATTCGCCCCATCCGAACAAGGCGGAAATGGTGCTACGATTGTAGAGTTGAAACAATGAAGGATCACGGCTCATTTTCCCCGAACGTATTGTTCACATTCGCAATACTCGCGACTCTCTCTCTAAATGCTCTTTCGGCTCATTTATGGCCAAATCAGCAGTTATCTGAATCTTCGTTAGTCGCGGGTCAGAATTTTCACCCTGAGATCCTTGATCTGGTCATTTTGCATGGCAAACTGGTTGACGGCACGGGCAAGAAACCGCGGATCGCAGATGTCGGCATTCTCGGTGACCGAATCGTATTTATTGGTGACTCCGCCAATGCCCATATCACAGCGGCACGCACGATCGATGCTAGCGGCTTGGTCATAGCTCCGGGATTTATCGATCCTCATACGCATACGCTCGGAGATCTTTCCGATACGACACGCAAAAGCAACGAAGCATTTCTGATGCAGGGCGTTACCACGGTGGTCACCGGAAATGATGGCGTCAGCTCCCTAAATATAGGCGACACGCTAGCGAAATGGGACAAACAGGGCATCGGGACCAATGCGATCCTGCTCGCAGGGCAAGGGACCATCCGAGGAAAAGTGATTGGCTCAACGGATGCTCAACCGACATCCGCCCAGCTCGAAGAAATGAAGGCGATGGTTGCCCAACAAATGGACGAAGGAGCGTTTGGCCTGTCGACCGGCCTCTATTATTCTCCCGGAAGCTATTCGAAGACCGAAGAGGTTATCGAACTGGCCAGGGTCGCGGCCGCAAAAGGTGGAATTTACGATACCCATATGCGCGACGAAAGCTCCTATTCGATCGGCCTGTTGGGATCGATCGCGGAAACGATCCGCATCGGACGTGAAGCCAAAATCCCGGTCCACATTTCGCATATCAAGGCACTCGGTCCCGAGGTCTGGGGCCAGAGCAAACAGGCGATAGAAATTCTAAAAAAGGCTCGCGCCGATGGGATCGCAGTAAGTGCCTGTCAGTATCCGTACAACGCTTCGGGCACCGGGTTGCAGGCAGCTCTTATGCCTAGATGGGCGGAGGTCGGCGGACGAACCGAGATGTTAAAACGGATTGACGACCCTCAAACCAGGACTCGTTTGGTCTCAGAAATCGAAGTTAACTTAAAACGGCGGGGAGGAGCGGATTCACTCTTGATCACCGGCACCCGTAATGACCCCAAATATGTCGGCAAACGGCTTTCCGAGATCGCAAAAGTCGAGAGCAAGTCACCTGTCGAAGCCGCGCTAGACCTTATCAAGACTGGCACCTTTGACGTGGCCTCGTTCAACATGAACAAAAAAGATATCGACCGTTTCATGAAGCAAGATTTCATAACGACCTGCTCCGACGGCTCAAGCGGCCACCCCCGCAAATATGGCACATTTTCGCGAAAGCTTCGCGAATACGTTTACAAGGTAAAGCTCATCAGTCTGCCGTTCATGGTACGAAACTCAAGCTCGTCGACCGCTGAAACGTTTCGAATTCCCGAACGTGGCCTGATGCGCGTTGGTTTTTTCGCTGACATTATCATATTCGACGAAAATACCGTCGCAGATCGCTCAACCTACGAACAGCCCGAGTTGCTTGCGGAGGGAATGAGATTCGTGATCGTAAACGGCAAGATCGCCGTCGAAAGCGGTACGTTTACAGGAGTTCTCGCTGGCCGTGCGCTCCACAAAACGAAATTGGCTCAGTAATGCTCTACGACCAGTACTTCATTGACGATCTGAAAAACCGTGCCGATATTGTGCGGATAATACAGCCGTATGCGCAGGATCTGAAGAAGAAGGGTGCGAATTGGATGGCCTGTTGTCCGTTTCATCAGGAAAAGACGCCGTCGTTTTCGGTCAATCCGTCCAAAGGATTTTACAAATGCTTCGGCTGCGGCAAGGGCGGGAGCGTTTACAACTTTGTGATGGAGATCGAGGGACTCAACTTCCCCGAGGCGATCAAGCGCGTCGCCGAAATGTCCGGCGTCATGCTCCCCGAACCGGTCGATGACAAGGCGTACGAGCAAGGCAAAAAGAAACGCGACGAGAAAAAACAGCTTGCCGATCAGATCATCGAACTGAATCAGATCGCACTCGAATTCTGGGAAAAGGAACTTCAAGGCAAAGATAAAAAGGCGAAAGCTGCGAGAAAATATCTCGACGAACGCGGCATCTCCGAAGAAACCCAAAAGGCGTTTCGCATCGGATATTCGCCCGACAGTTGGGACGGTTTGCTCGGCGTACTGCGGGATTTCGGAGCCGACGAAAAGGTCATCGAGCAATCGGGCCTAATTTCTGTAAACGAAGAAAAAGAACGCACTTTCGACAAATTTCGCGGACGTATCATGTTCCCTGTTCTCGATGTCAACGGCAAACCAGTCGCGTTCGGAGCAAGGTCGCTAAATCCTGACGATCAGCCCAAATATCTCAATTCACCCGAGACAGCCGCCTATACCAAAGGCCAGAATCTCTACGGACTTTTTCAGGCGAAAGAGGACATCCGCAAAAAGAAATTCGCCATCCTCGTCGAAGGCTATCTCGACCTCATCGCACTGTATCAGTTCGGCGTGACAAACGTCGCCGCCAGCCTCGGCACGGCCTTCACGCCCGAGCAATCAAAGCTCCTGAGCCGTTTCACTAAGAAAATTGTCATCAATTACGATGGCGATTCGGCCGGTTTAAAGGCCGCGAGACGAGCGATCGAGCATCTCTTGCCGCAGGATTTTGACGTTAAGGTCCTGGTGCTGCCCGATGGCAAAGACCCGGACGATTTTATCCGCGAAAACGGCGTCGACGTTTACAATGAACGCCGCGGCAAAGCCGCTCCATTCCTCCGTTTCGCCCTCGATGCGTCCGTCAAAGACCGCAATCTAAACAACGCAAAGCAAAAGGCCGAGGCGATCGAGGAGTTTTTGCCGGTTATTTCCGCGATCGGAAACGCCGTTCAACGCCGCGAGAGTTTCGACCAGGCGATGGCATTTTTCCAGATCGAGGACGCCGCGTTAAAACGTGAACTCTGGAGCACGCTCAAGAGCGGTGCGTATCACGACACGCAAAATATCACGCAGCGAGTCTCGCGTGCCGCCCGTGCCAAGATCACCATCGCCGAACGCCACCTGCTCGAACTGCTCGTTTTCGACCGCGATCTCCGCGACGTGATCTTGCCTCAGATCGAGCCAAGCGATTACGAAAACCTCTCGACCGCCGAGATATTTGCCGCGTTCGTTGCGATCCACGGTTCAAAAAAAGAGATCGATCAGGAATCGTTGCTCGAACACATCGGCGATGACGAGAACGCCGTCGATCTCGCTCAGGTACTGCTCGCCGGCAAGCCCCGCCGCGAACGCGACGAGGCCATCGATACCGTTTTGCACGACGCCGAAAACTGCGTTTTCAGTCTCCGCAACATGGCGATCACGAACAGAATTATGGAAATTAGCCGCGATGCGACCATCGCTGAGCAATCAAATGACACCGCGAGATTCAATCAGCTAACGTTCGAACAGCTCGAACTCGAAAAAATACGTCGCGATTTGCAGCGTAGGATCAGCGAAATGTGATATACTTTCGTTTTTTAAACCCGCCGTGCGAATGAAACAATTCCCATGCTTTCGGCGTTTATAACTATATAGCGAACAACGATTTACGCTCCGCTTTAATCCAAAAGATTTATTGAATATGGCTGATTACGACGAAAAAGAAGACTTAATGGATCGCTTGGTTGCCCTCGGCAAGCGAAAGAAATTTCTGAGCCTCGATGAACTTCATCGACAGATCCCTGAAAACATGATGTCTGCCGACGACCTCGAAGATGTTCTGGACCGGCTCGAAGGGGCCAACATTTCCGTGGCCGAAACCGACGCTCAACTGCTCGAACGTGCCTCGACCATCGTCCTCGACGATGACGAAGAGGAAGAAGCCGTCGAAGAAGACGATATCGATCTCGATCTCTCGGCCGGTGCCCTAGACAAATCAAACGATCCCGTGCGGCTTTACCTCCGCGAAATGGGCATCGTGCCCCTTCTCAATCGCGAAGGCGAGGTGGTCATCGCAAAACGCATCGAGCGCGGACAGATCAAAACGCACAAGGCTATCTCGCGTTCGCCGATCGCTGTCGAACGTTTGCTCAAGATAGGCGACGATCTCGCAGCCGGCAAAGCGAGCATTCGCGAAACTGTAGTTTTCTCCGAGCAAGCTGATATTTCGGTCGAAGAAGACAAGGCCGAAGAGTACATGCGTTGGACGCTCGAGGGCATTGGCAACATCCGCCAGAACTTTAGCGTCGCACTTAAAACCTGGATCAATCTGATCGCCGAGCAAAAGAAAGCCGGCGATAAAAAGACCAAGAAACTGCTCAATCTGCGTCGCCAGACGGCCCGTGCCCGGCTGGACGTTGCGCAGGAGATCAAACACCTTAATCTCACCGAACGTGCGATGCAGGTGCTGATCGGTTCGATCCGCAAGGTCGTTGAAGACATCCGCAAATCCGAACGGATCATTGCGAGAACCGAAGAAAAGCTCGAGGGCAAACCGACGCCGGCTCAAAAGAAAGAGCTTCTCGGCACTATCGACGACGCACGCTCGGTGCTGGTCGCGATCGAAGACAAGTACCACTTACCGATCGTCGAGATCAAACGTTCGTTCAAGATCATCAGCGTCGGCGAGTTTGACACGAACAAGGCCAAGCGCGAACTGGTCGAGGCCAATCTTCGTCTGGTCGTTTCGATCGCCAAGAAATACACCAACCGCGGCCTACAATTCCTCGACCTCATTCAGGAAGGCAACATCGGTTTGATGAAGGCCGTCGATAAATTCGAGTGGCGTCGCGGATATAAATTCTCGACCTACGCGACATGGTGGATCCGCCAGGCGATCACTCGTGCGATCGCCGATCAGGCCCGCACGATCCGCATTCCCGTCCACATGATCGAGACGATCAACAAACTCATCCGCACGTCGCGTCTGCTCGTACAAGAGCTCGGCCGCGAACCTACGAGTGAAGAGATCGCAAAGCGAATGGACATTCCGGTGTCAAAAGTGCGAAAGGTCCTCAAAATTGCTCAAGAACCGATCTCGCTCGAAACCCCGATCGGCGAAGAGGAAGATTCACATCTCGGCGATTTTATCGAAGACCGCTCGATCCTGAATCCTGCGGAGAGCGTAACGTTCTCGAATCTACGTGAGATCACCGACGAAGTCCTCGCAACGCTCACACCGCGTGAGGAAAAGGTCATCAAGATGCGTTTCGGCCTCGGCAACACCGGCTCCGAACACACTCTCGAAGAGGTCGGCCAACACTTCGCCGTCACCAGAGAGCGTATTCGCCAGATCGAGGCAAAGGCCCTTAGAAAACTGAGGCATCCTTCGCGATCACGCCGTTTGAAGGCGTTCCTCGAAGGAAAACAATCATGATCTAAAAAATGATAAACAAGAAAGGCGTTGAGCATTTACTCAACGCCTTTCTTGATATAATTAACGCAATTCTCGCCGATCAGCACGCTCAAGATCTGCGATATGTTTTATTGATGACGTAACTCATGAACGCGGAACCCGGTGGAAGAACTGTGACGCCAGTGTAATTCACTCGTAATACAGAAGTTAGTCATTCTCTTGGTGCTGGCCTGTTTATTCAAACAAACAATAGAAAAATGAGACTGTTGGAGATGACGGTCTTATTTGTTACGCCAGAGCATTGCTCGCCGCAAGTTATGTTGTAGAATGCTATTGCCCGACAGTGGCATCATCATCAATAAATGACCTTCAGGATCACGATGACAACGCTCGTGCAGTCTGCCTTAATATTGGCCGTCCTTGCCCTCAGCCTTGTCTCCGTCATAGCCGAACAGCTTCCGGTAAAAACCTATACGATAGCCGACGGCCTCGCCCGTGATTTCATAAACAAGATCAAACAAGATCCGAACGGCTTCCTTTGGTTCTGTACGGCCGAAGGCATATCGCGGTTTGATGGATACGATTTTACAAATTACGGCGTGGCCGACGGACTGCCGCATCGTGTGGTCAATGACATTCTGATCAAGCGCGATGGGACCTATCTGTTTGGGACCGAGGGCGGGCTCGTACAGTTTGACCCTGCAACGGTGGATTCAAACAACTCGCATTTCACGCTTATAAAACTTGGAACCGAAAATGTTGAACCTTCTGTCGAATCAATGGTCGAGGATCCTGACGGCAGTGCCTGGCTAGGAACGTCACACGGTGTCTTTCATTTGACGGGTTCGAGAAACAGCTGGAATGCGGAGGTGATCCTAAAGGACCCTGCCACTGACACTCCAGTGATGGATGCCGGTGCGGTTTTCTTGGATAATAGCGGTTCCCTTTGGATCGGAACGGGAACCAATGGTGTTTTTAGATATCGTCGCGATCATCCGCCCGAACACTACAAAGAAGAGAACGGTTTGGCCCAGAATGGGATCAGTTGTGTATTTCAGGATCGGGATGGAACACTTTGGATCGGCACGGGCACCGGACTAACCCGCGTGGTCGATTCACCGAAACCGTCGACGAATATTTCCGCCAGGAATTACACGGTCAAAGACGGGTTACAAAGTAATTTTATTGAAACGGTCTATCAATCGAGCGATGGCAGGATCTGGGTCGGCACACGCGGCGGGGTCAGCTATCTGTCCGACCCTGATATCAGGAGCACTGTGGCGTTTCGTAGCTACGGCCCAGACAACGGCCTTCCGAATTTTAGGATCATCTCGTTTTGTGAAGATCGTGACGGCAATATATGGATCGGCGGCGAAAATGGCGGAGCCTTTAAGATCCCGCTAAATGGATTTGTCTCATTCTTGGAAAGTGACGGATTCGGCAGCACCCGGATAGGGCAGGTATTTGAGGATCGGGCAGGTTCCGTTTATGCGTTAACGTTTTCGCCTAGTGGATTAGGGCCATTGATCCTTCGGTACGATGGTAACCGCTTTGTCCGCGAATTGCCCCCGCTTCCCGTCGGAACGCAGATGACCTGGGGATGGAATCAACTGATCGCTCAAGACCGCGAACTTGACTGGTGGATACCAACGTCGACGAAGTTGTACCGATTTTCAGGCGGGCCAGATGGCCGCCTGACCAGTTCGAAATTGAAACGAGCCTATTCTTCATCGGACGGAGTAAATGAAAAAGGCATTTTCCGATTGTTCATCGATTCAAAGGACGATGTGTGGTTTACGACTCTTGACGACCCAAGTTCATCGCTCCATCGGTTTACCCGTGAAACAGAATCGATCGTCCACTTCCCGCCGTCCGAAGAGTTCCCCAAAAGCTCGGTTACCGCATATGCTGAAGGTCCTGACGGTGACCTTTGGGTCGGGTTTTATACAGGAGGTATCGCTAGATTTCGCGACGGCCGTTTCAAAATGTATCAGCAGACGGACGGTGTGCCTCCCGGATTTGTTCGGCATCTGTTTTTTGACAGCAAAAAACGGCTCTGGATGGGGACGAGCATTGGCGGAGTTGGCCGTGTTGATGATATCAACGCTTCGGTTCCTCAATTTGAAAATCTAACCACAAAAGATGGGATATCGAGCGACCAAGTGACAACAATAATTGAAGATAAATTCGGCCGCATTTATCTCGGAACCGGACGAGGGATCGACCGAATGGATCCGGATACCCGCAAAGTCAAGCATTTCACGACAGCTGATGGCCTGCCTGATAATTTTATTAACACGTCCTTTGCTGACAAAGAAGGTGTCCTATGGTTTGGCACTTTGCACGGGTTGGCAAGGTTTGTGCCCGAGTCTGAGGTTCAGCGCCCTCCGCCGCCCATATTGATCAGCGGGATCCGCGTCGCCGGTATTAAACGGCCGATCCCCGAATTTGGACTGACCGAGGTAAATATCTCCGACCTCAGATACACCGAAAACCAGATCGAGATCGCGTTCCTGAGTGTCGGCTTTGCTGCGGGCGAGACGCTCCGTTATCAATATCGGTTCGAAGACTCTGATGCGAATTGGAGCGATCCATCGGAACAACGCACGATCACGTTGCCAAATCTGCCGAGCGGCAGTTACCGGTTTCTTGTGCGGGCGGTAAACTCCGACGGCCTGATCGGCGAAAGCGCCGCCGCGGTTAACTTTCGCATCTTGCCACCGATCTGGGCACGTTGGTGGTTCATTGCGATATGTTTTCTGTTATTCGGCGGGCTTGTCATTGGATTCTTTTCGTATCGAACGGCACGGTTGCGGGACGTTAACGTCGCCCTCGAAGAAGCACGCCTTGCGGAAGAAATGCTTCGCAAATCGCAGGAAGAGCGGCTCAATGAACTCGAAAGCGTCCGTTCGCGGATCGCCACCGACCTGCACGACGACATCGGTGCGAGCCTGACGCAGATCGCTGTCCTTAGCGAAGTCGCCCAGACTCAAGCCCGCCGGGGCAACGGTGCGGTCGAAGGCCCGTTGAGCAAGATCACTGACGTATCCAACGAACTCGTCGGCACCATGAGCGATATCGTCTGGTCGATCAATCCGGCGAAAGATCATCTGAGCGACCTGTCGCAGAGGATGCGTCGCTTTGCTTCGGATCTGCTCGCATCGAGTTCGATACGCTTTCACTTTCAAGGGAACGACAACGTCGCGGAAACTGTAATTAATTCAAACCTCCGTCGCGAGGTATTTTTGTTATTCAAAGAATCGATCAACAATGTCGTTAAGCACGCCGGTGCGAAAAACGTTTGGGTCGATCTTAATGTGGTGGCGGGCCACATCAAACTCACGATCCGCGATGACGGCACCGGGTTTGATCCGGATGACGTACATATCTCCGAGGCGGGCAATGGGCTGTCGAGTATGCGGCGGCGAACGCTGGAGATGGGCGGTGTTTTCGAGATCAGGTCGTCGCCTGCTTCTGCGACGACGGTGCTTGTGAGCTTTCCTGTCGATCAGGCGGCGTTGAACAAATAATTCGCCCGCCCGAACGGGTGGCTTTTTGTGCGGTTTCCTCTGCTAGACTCGGTTGGGTATTATGGCAGACACATCATTTATGCAGGCAGCAGCTGAAAAGACCATAACCACCGCGATCGTCGAGGATATCCGCGACATCCGCGAAGGCTTGACCACTCTAATCAACTTCACCGAAGGCTTCACCTGCAACGGCAGTTACCGCTCGATGGAGGACGCGATCCCACGTATAAAGGGGAATGTTCCCAACGTGTTGCTTAGCGATATCGGCTTGCCGGGCATGAACGGCATCGAAGGCATCCGCATCTTGAAAGATCTGTATCCCGAGATGACGGTGCTGATGCTCACGGTCTACGACGACGACGAACGCATCTTTGACGCGATATGTGCCGGTGCGACTGGTTATCTGTTAAAGCGGACAGCTCCCGCAAAGCTTCTCGAAAACATCCGCGAAGCCGTCTCCGGCGGTGCCCCAATGTCGCCCGAGGTAGCAAGCCGCGTTATCAAACTATTCCGCGAGGTCCGCCCGCCCGAACGTGTCGATTACGACCTGACGCCCCACGAAACGCGCCTCTTAAAACTCCTCGTCGACGGCCACAACTACACGACCGCCGCCGAGGAATTGAACGTCAGCTTTAACACAATAAAATTCCACATGCGCCACGTTTACGAAAAGCTGCAGGTCCACTCCAAGAGCGAAGCAGTCTCACTCGCCCTAAAGAACCGCATCGTCTAAACGCTAGGCTTTACGAAAACGCTTTCATCGCCATCCATTCGGGTGGCGATTTGGTTTTGCCTGGCACGTATATTCTACTCAGGCACGGACCTGACGTGCGAGATCATCATTTTTTTAGGAGAACGCTTTTATGACAATGTATAAAGTATCACCGGACGTAAGACCCAGATCCCAGCCGTTATCGACGTGCTGTTGGCTGACGTGTCTTGAGATGTTATTCGCCTGGAAGAAAAAGACAACGGACATACTCGCGACGATGGACCAGTCGCCGAACCTTTTTCCGTACTATATGAAGAATGCCGGCATCGCACCGGGCGAATGCCGCGAGACGGCCCGCTATCTCGGCCTAAAATGCGGCAGCGGTGACATCGAGGCCACGGTCCTCGCCGATTGTCTCAAACAGCACGGCCCGATGTGGGTCGCGGGCGATTGGGTCAAAGGTCACGATGCCAACGCAAAGGGCGACAATTCGCACGTTATCGTCGTCACAGCCTGCGACCCCGACGACGGGCGGATCAAGTATATTAACCCGTACAACAACTTCGACCTTACAGAAAGCCCGGGAACCGTAAGTTGGTTGACAAAACGCAGCACAAAGTGGAAAAACTGCGACGCCGGCGTCATGTACTGGTAACCTCAAGCTCCCCTCCTTGGAAAAGGAGGGGTGGCAGCCGCCGCGGCTGACGGGGTGGTTCGTTCCGCGACCCATCAATTCAGTCAATCAATCCCTATAAACTCACCCCAAACCCCGCCAACAAAGGCCGCGAGCACACCACTCGCGGCCTTTCCGTGATCCGGGAACGGCGCTCTTAAGGCAACACGATATAGCTTACAAACTTATACGTCCGCCCACTCTTCACGAAGCCTAGAATCGAGGCGTCTACAGTTGTGATGTAGTAGCGGCCGTCCGCGTCGTCGATGCCGAAGCTCGGATCGCGTTCCCTGAAGAAATCCCGCGGATCGTCGAATATCTTCTTGAAATTCTTTATGAACTGGCTGCGGCTATACTTGCCTTCGTCGCCCGCGTCGTAACCATAACTGAACGGAAACTGCGACATATTCGCCACCGCAACCTTATCATTCCGCTCAACAGCCCGCTTGAAAGACGCATAGAACGTCCTGAAACTTTGCGGCGCATTGCTCAACTTCTTCTCCTGCGCACTCACAACGGCCGACGCAAACAAAACCAGCGACAGTACTAATACTTTCCTCATAATTCCGACAATTTACCACCTGGAAATCGAGTTGGCAAGCGGTCCTCACGTCCGGCCAACCCTCCGTCTCTCGTCTCCCGTCTCCTTGCCTCTCGTCTTCCCCCACGGCGCTACCCACACGGGTGGCGATTACATACGAAAGTTGGTGCCTAATGGTCGCATAGGCGAGGGATGCGTACACGCGGCCCGCCAAATATGCCCGCAGGAGTTTTGCCATTATGACCAAGAAAGCCAGCTTTATCGCACTATTTGCCATTCTATTGTTCACGACCATCTCGCACGCCGCCACATACGTTGTGGATAGGGCCGACGACATCGCCGGTGCAACTGCCTGCACCGCCGCCGCCAACGACTGCAGCCTCCGCGGTGCCATCATCAACGCCAACGCCAACGGGTCCGGCGCCGACATCATCAACTTCAATGTGGGTGGGGGAAACGCCCAGACGATCACGATGTCTTCGACCGCACTGCCGGTGATACAGACTTCCCTAACGATCGACGGCACGACGCAGCCGCTCTGGAGCGGCCTGCCGTTGATCGAAATAAACGGCGCCGCATCGACGATCAACACCAGTGGCTTTCACATCCAAAGCCCCGTCGGGTTCATCCCGATCACAGTTGCAATAAAGGGCCTTATCATAAACCGCTTTCAGGGCAGCGGCATCTATTTTAACGCCTCGAGCGGCATAACGGCGACAGTCACCGGCTGCTACGTCGGCACCAATCCCGGAGGTTCGATCGACCAGGGTAACGGCAACCACGGCATCCGTATCAGCGCCTTTGAGGACAGCACATTCAACATCGGCGGCAACGCAACCAGCGAACGCAACCTTATCTCCGGAAACGACGACAGCGGCATCGGAATAACAACG
This sequence comes from Acidobacteriota bacterium, assembly GCA_031362825.1. GTDB lineage: Bacteria > Acidobacteriota > Blastocatellia > Pyrinomonadales > Pyrinomonadaceae > OLB17. The sequence continues at coordinate 11,900 of JANLTF010000091.1, forward strand.
CCGCTCGGCTTTACGCTGGGCAATACTACCGTCACGATACTGAACAACTTCATCGGCACCAATTCCGCCGGCTCCGGCGACCTCGGCAACACCCAGAACGGCATCAGTTTTGGCGGCCCCGGCTTTGGGTACACAATGCAGGTCGGCAACGGCCTTGCGAACGGCCGCAACATTATTTCCGGCAACGATTCTATTGGTATAGTTGCGACGTCCGGAACCATTAACATCGCCGGGAACTACATCGGCACCAGTCTCAATGGCAACGCCGACCTTGGCAACACGCTCGACGGCATCCAACTAGCCGCCGAGGTCGTAAGTGCAACTATCGGCGGAACCGTCATCGGCATCCCGGTCGGTAACGTCATCTCCGGCAACGACCGCATGGGCATCTGGATCAACGACGCCGGCATTCCAGCCACCATCCGCGGCAACAAGATCGGCACAAACGCTGCCGGCACTGCTGCATTAGGCAACGGGCAGAGCGGCATCTTCCTATACGAGAATGACACAAACACCAATTCATCCATCATCATCGGCTCTGACACCAACGCACAGGACGGCAGCGTTTGTGCCGATCTTGTTGCCGCGGATGGTGGCTGGAATGCCGGCGTCGTT